>NZ_JBHVQI010000034.1:0-42199 GCF_042886835.1 Paenarthrobacter sp. NPDC057981 | reverse complement strand
GCTTATGGCCCATCCTGGGGTGGATCATGGGCCATAAGTGACCCCGCGTTGCTCTTGTCAACGACGGCGGGGGCCCACTGCCGCGCCCACGAGGGCACCAAGACCAACGCCCAGAAGGATTCCCAGAAAGGGAGAGTTGAAGATCAACTGCCCTACGATGAGCCCCACAGCAGCACCCAGGAGGCAGGAAATCCACAGCTGATTGTTCATTCTGCCTCCAATGGTGGCTCAGGTACGCGGCACTACACGACGCGAACCGAGGACCTTCTTCCGTGGATTCTCCCCCGATTCCGTATCCGCCTCACGAACAGCCGACCACGATGCCGAAACCAGGTACACCTGGCTCACCAGGTTGAACCAGATCAGCAGGCCAATGATGATGGCGAACGATGCCAGGACGGGATTGTTGCCGGAGCGGGCAAGAAGTTCAGTACTGAAGAACTGCAGAATGGTGGTGCCTACTCCTGCCAGCACTACTCCTTCAAGGAACGCTCGCCGGGTCAACGAGAGGCCACCGGCGACGCGGAACAGCACTGCCGCCGTCGCGCAGTTCAGCAACAGCGGAACCGCAATTTTGATGACCGCGGCGATGGGGGCGGCAACATTCTCGTCAAGATGCAGCAGCTGGAAAAACCAATCCGCCGCTGTTCCAAAGATCAGGGAGGCACCGGCACTGACCACCAGGATCACGCCGAGGAGCAGCAGGGTGCCGGCATCGATGAGCTTCTGGAGGATGGCGTTGCGCACCAAAGGGCCGTCGTTCATGACGCCACGCAAGCCTTCCCTGACACTGGCGATCCAGCCGAGGGAGGTGAAGATGGTGACGGCAGCAGCGATGACTGCAGTCCAGCCCAGGCCCGAGGGATTGAGCAGCGATTGGGGATCCACCAGGCCCTCGCCGCCATTGACCTGCAGCAAGCCCGGCGCCGCGGAGGCCACGCTTCGGATGACTGCGTCCTCCAGTATCGGGTTGCCGCCCAAGACAATGCCGGCGATGGCGAAGCCCGTGGTGAGAAGACCTGTTACGGAGAAAAACATGTTGAAGCCGATGCCGGCACTCAGCAGGGGCCCGTGTTGGCGCGTGTAGTGCTGGAACGAGCGCATGACCCGGTTGGTGTTCAACCGTGCCATGAAGAGCGCGAAGAAAGCACCGGCTTTCTTCAGCGGACCTTCCCCGGCGCGCTTGGCATGACCCCAGTCCTGCCGCTTCCGGAGCAGCTCAAGCTTGAGTTTCGCCAGTTCAGTTGGCAGTGGAGGAGCGTCTGCCTCCGCGGCCTGAATCCGCTTGCTGTTCTTCGTCAGTATCGCCGCCAAAGTCGAGCTCTTCCCGTAGCTGCCAAATTCCATTGGTGTCGTGCTCGTAAAGTCCCATGCTAACCACAGGGAAGGTGGCTCGGTAATCTCTGAGGACCGTTTCGGCCTCATCAAGATTTTCCTGGGCGACGTCGTGCGCCACGGTCACGTGCGGGTGGTACGGAAAAGGAAGTGTCCGTTCGAGGGGGCCGCTCTGGAGTTTCTCGTGCAATTGCACGCACTCCTCAAAGCCTTCTTCGACATTTACGAACACCACGGGCGAGACGGGCCGGAAGGATCCCGTGCCGGAAATCGTGATGTGGAAGGGCTCCTGGTTGCGGGCTACTTCCCTCACGTGTTCACGGGTAGCCGCCCAGTCCTGGGTAGGAGTGGTGGTGATCAACGTGATGTGGGCGGGAATGACATCAGCCATCGGGTCCCCGAAGGAAGCCCGCCATTCCTGGAGCTCACGGGCTACCTCGGGCGGGAAACCCAGGATCACTCCCACACACATGGCGTCACCGGCGCCGCAATCAGCGCCGGTGACAGCGGGCTGGCGGGAGTCGTCAGGGCCCACACCCTTGCGGGTGTCGGTCTTGACGTTGAGCTGGCCAGCGGCGCACATGGACTTAGAGGGCTCCCTGGTTCCCGAGGGCCCCGCGGTAGGGCAGGAAGCCAACCTTGGAGTAGACGTCAGCGAGCGTGGCAGAGGCGATTTCCCGTGCCTTGTCTGCACCGTGTGCCAGGAGCCGGTCCAGTTCCGCGGGATCGGCCAGGAGTTCGTTCGCCCGCTCACGGATAGGTGCCAGGTGGCCGGAGACAAGCTCGGCCAGGTCCACCTTCAGGTGTCCGTACATCTTGCCCTGGTAGTCCGCCACAATCTTCTCCACCGGAGTACCACTGATGGCCGAGTAGATGGTCAGCAGGTTGGATACGCCTGGCTTGTTCTCACGGTCGTAGCGGATCTCGGTTTCGGTGTCCGTGACGGCGGACTTGATGCGCTTGGCCACAGTCTTGGGGTCGTCCAACAGGTTGATGAGACCGGCCGGTGATTCCGCGGACTTGGACATCTTGGCTGTGGGGTTCTGGAGGTCGTAGATCTTGGCCGATTCCTTCTGGATGAAGGCCTCAGGTACCTGGAACGTCTCCCCGAACCGGCTGTTGAAGCGGTTGGCCAGGTCCCGGCTCAGCTCCACATGCTGTCGCTGGTCCTCGCCCACCGGTACACCGTGCGGCTGGTACAGGAGGATATCCGCAGCCTGCAGGATCGGGTACGTGAACAAGCCAACGCTGGCGTGGTCCGACCCCTGCTTTTGGGCTTTGTCCTTGAACTGGGTCATGCGGGCGGCCTCGCCCATGCCTGTGATGCAGTTCAGGACCCACGCCAACTGGGCATGCTCCGGCACCTGGGACTGGACGAACAAGGTGCACTTCTCCACGTCAACCCCACCAGCGATGTACTGGGCGGCAGTGACCCTGGTACGCCGGGCGAGCTCCGCTGGATCCTGCGGCACCGTGATGGCGTGCAGGTCCGGGATGAAGAAGACGGCGTCGTACTCGTCCTGCATACGGACCCAGTTGACCAAGGCGCCGAGGTAGTTGCCGAGGTGCAGCGAGTCAGCGGAGGGCTGCATGCCGGAGAGCACCCTGTGCTTGGCGCCGACGGCCAGCTTGGTGGATGTGCCGGCAGACGTGGCGGTTTCAGTGGTGGAGCTTGTCATGGAGGAATACCTTAGGGAACTTGGAGCCGGTAGTCGACTACCAGCGGTGCGTGGTCAGAAAAGCGGGTGTCCCACGAAGGCGCCCGGTCAACCACAGCGGATAAAGCAGCTGCCGCGAGGTCCGGGGTGGCCAGGTGGTAGTCGATGCGCCAGCCAGTGTCAGTGTCAAAGGCCTTACCGCGCTGGGACCACCAGGTGTAGGGGCCGGCGACATTTCCTGCCAGGCCCCTGTGGACATCCCTCCATCCGATTTCTTCGCCGAGGAAGCGGTCGAAATAGGCCCGCTCCTCCGGGAGGAAGCCGGCACGCTTGACGTTGCCCTTCCAGTTCTTGATATCGAGTTCTGTGTGCCCGACGTTGAGATCGCCAACCACCAAAGCATGATCGCTGTGCTTGGCGAGCTCAGGAAGCCGGGTGATCATGGCGTCGAGGAAGCGGAACTTGTCATCCTGCTTCTGGGTGCCGACTTCGCCGGAGTGCACGTACGCGCTGACCACCGACAGCGTGGAGGACTCCCCCGCCGCGTTCTTGACGTTAAAGTCGGCTTCAACCCAGCGCCCTGAGGTATCGAAGTAGGAATCGCCAATGCCCACGCGGGTTGCCGTGGGTTCCTCACGGGAAGCAATGGCCACGCCTGCGCGGCCCTTTGCTTCAGCTTCGGTGTGGAGGATGTGCCAGCCCTCGCCGATCAGCTTCCTGACGATGTCGTCAGGTGCGCGGACTTCCTGCAGGCAAAGAATGTCGACCCCGCGCGGCTCCAGCCATTCCGCCATGCCGTTCTTGTAGGCAGCCCTGAGGCCATTGACGTTGACTGATGCGATGCGAAGGAAGTCCTTCTTCAATGCCGTACTCACCCGCTCTACTCTAGTCGATGATGGTGCCGGCCACGGGCTCGTCGGAGCCGCCGGAAGACTTGATCATATCCCTGGCATTGGTGGCCGTAATGGCGATGGTTTCCAGTGCGCGGTCGATGGTGTCCTGGTTCGCGGCGGCACCCTTGGCGCGCTCCTCATCCACGACACGTACCTGGACCTGGACGATCTTGAAGGAGTGGTCCAGTTTGAGGTCCCGGACCTCGTCTGCCTGGCTTCGCTCGGCGACCACACGGGTGCCGCCGTTGTCAGCGACGTTCGACGATGGCGCGCGGCCGGCTGCTGCGTTGAACGCATTGTGCGCTTCGGTCAGCTTTGCGCCCGCCCGCTGGGCTGCCCTGCGGATGCTCAGGACCACGAAGGTGGCCAAGGCCAGCCAACCGAAGGCCACCACCGCCACAACCCAACCGACGACGTCGTTCTGGTTGGCCGCAAAGATAACGGCTACCAGGAAGGCGATGATGACGACCGTCATCCCCAGGCCACCGATGCGGAAGCCCTTGAACATGCCTTTGCCGGCGGCGGACGTGGACGGGTGCGGGTCACCGAGAGATTGCATGAACCCATTCTCTCAAACGCACAAAGGTGCCCCGGACGCTTCCACGGACGGCGAACACGCGGGTTTTTGTACACCTAATGCGCCTAAAAGGCCCGCATAAGCGCGTTAGCTGTACAAAAACTCCATCATTTGAGGAAGAGTCGGCGCAGCCTTCCCGTGGTGAGCATGATTCCCAGGGCGATCATCACCAGGTAATAGCCCACGTGGATGGCGGTGGCAGGGGTGAAGACACCCACACTGATCTGCCGCAGAAGCTCCACTCCGTGCCACAGGGGCATGGCCTGGATGAACCACTGGATCGGCTGCGGGTAGACACTCAGCGGATAGAACGTGGCGCTGAACAGGAACATGGGCAGGAGGAAGAAGTTGATCCAGTCCATCTGCTGGAAGGTCTTCATGAAGCTGGTGATGCCCATGCCGAAGCTGGCGAAGCCGAAAGCGATCAACACCGACGCTGGAATCACCAGGATGGCCCACCAACTGGTGAGCAGCCCCATCACACCCATGACCGCCGTGAACCCCGTGGCATAGAGAAGACCGCGCAGCAACGCCAGGAAAATTTCCCCGATGGCAACGTCCAACGGGCCAAGGGAGGTGTAGAGCATCCCCTGATACAGCTTGGCAAAGTTCATCTTGAAGAAGACGTTCCACGTGGAGTCGTAGATGGCGCCGTTCATCGCCGAAACCGCCAGGAGTGCAGGGGCGATGTAGGCGGCGTAGCTGATCTCCGCACCTCCCGGCCCTTGCACGGTACCCACGATCGAGCCCATACCCACCCCCATGGCCAGCAGGAAGAGCACGGGCTCGAAAAAGCCGGACACCAGGACCAGCCAGGTGCTCGATTTCGCCGCCATCAGGCCGCGCCCCACCACGGCCCGGGCGTTGCGGGAGTACAGGGAACCGAACTTCCGTTCCCTGGCAAGATCGGTGGCGCTGTGCCCGCCTGTCAGGACGCTCATGAGCCCATCCTTTTGACGAATTGGCGGCGGACCAGCACCCAGCCCACGGCGGCTGACGCCAGCAGGAACACTGCGTGGGTGATGGTCAGCAGCGGGTTCTCGTCCATCCCGTAGGTGAACACCCTGCCCAGCTCCGTGCCGTGCCACACCGGAGAGATCCAGCCGATCCAGCGCACGGCAATCGGCAAGGTATCCAAGGGGAAGAACGTTCCGGAGAAGAGGAACAAGGGCATCACGATGAACCGCTGAACCAACGCGAACTGCCCCTTGTCCTGGGTGATGCCCGCCGCATAGGCCATAAGTGGCAACCCGAAGGAAAGTGCCGCAACAGTCGCGACGATGGCAGAGACCCAACCCCACGGACCCGGCGATGCACCGGACATGGCCACCACCGCGAAGTAGACCACCGACTGCAGCAGGAACCTCAGCGTGCTGGCCATGATGTGTCCGCTGGCGATCTGCTGCGGTGTCAACGGCGATGCATGCGGCCCGTAAAACACGCGGCGCCACTTGAATCCGTCCATGACAGGATAGGAAAACTCTCCCGACGCCGTCATCACCGCCGCGGACACCAGCAACGCCGGCGCAACGAACTCCAGGTAGCTCACCCCGCCGAAGGCCGACGCACTGTTGGCGTCCACCAAACTGGCCAAGCCGACACCCATGGCGAACAGATATGCCACGGGCTGCCCAACGCTGTACAGGATCACGGACCAGCCGTAATTGCGCATGACCCGGAGGACTTGCTCGGCGTAGAAGAAGGAGCCCCAACGGCGCGCCCGGGCAGCCGAAACCTCAGGTGGGTGCGCCCGCAAAGGGGGCACCGCCGTCGTGATTGGTTTGTCAGTCAACGGTCCCCCTAGTCAACGAGGCTCCTGCCCGTCAGCCGCAGGAACACGTCCTCCAGCGATGATCGGCGCACCAGAGACGTCAGCGGCCGCAGCCCCCGGGCGGTGACCTGCTCCAGTGCGGCCTCGCCATCGTGCGCGTAGATCAGCACGCGGTCGGGCAGCGTCTCGAGACGCTCGCCGATGCCTTGAAGTTCGACGCCGATGGTCGCGTTCCGCTCGGAACCGAACCTGAGCTCAAGTACTTCGCGCGACGAATGCTCGCGGATCAATGCAGCCGGCGAGCCTTCGGCCATGATCCGGCCCTTGTCCACCACGATGAGCCGGTCGCAAAGCTGCTCGGCCTCGTCCATGTAGTGCGTAGTGAGGATGAGCGTGACCCCGCTTTCCTTGAGCCTGAACAGCCGGTCCCAGAGAATGTGGCGCGCTTGCGGGTCCAGGCCGGTGGTGGGCTCGTCCAGGAGCAGGATGCGGGGTTCATTGATGAGCGAGCGGGCGATGGTGAGCCGTCGCTTCATGCCGCCGGAGAGCGCATCAACCTTTGAGGTGGCTTTGTCCGTCAGCTGGGCGAATTCCAGGAGCTCATCGGCCTTGGGCCGCAGGTAGCTCAGGGGCAGCCCGAAGTACCGGCCATAGACAATGAGGTTCTCGCGGACCTTGAGCTCTTCGTCCAGGTTGTCCTGCTGTGGAACGACGCCCAGATGCGCGCGGACCTCGGGGCCGTGCGTCTCGGGGTCCAGGCCCATGATGCTCAGCGACCCGGAAGTGCGTTGGGAGACGCCGCCGATCATTTTCATGGTGGTCGACTTACCGGCGCCGTTGGGTCCCAGCAGGCCGAAAGACTCCCCCGCCGGGACGTCGAAGGAGATGTTGTCGACAGCGGTGAGCTCACCGTAGGTCTTGGTGAGGTTGCGTGCGCTGATGACTGCAGGTGGGTTCATGTCGAAGCTGGCTTGTGGTGATTCCGGCGAGGCAGAGCGGATTGCTTCATTGTGCACCCTCAGCAGACTAGTAGCGCCGGGGAAGATGTGAAAGATCTATTCCGCAAATTTATTGAATATAGTCGCCCCCGCGAGCGCCGCGTGTTCCGGAAAAGATGGGCTGAACCGCGTCACGAACCTGGGTTTCGGCAGACCGTCCATATGTGGAGCGAAACGCCTCCGCGATGAAAGGACAAGAATGGCCAGCCGAAATACCCGAACCACCCCACGTCCCACGGATCGTGATACTAGCCCGACGTTGACTTCCAGGCTGGGAGCCGAGGCCCTTGGTACTTTCATCCTGGTCTTTGGTGGCGTGGGCACCGCCCTGTTCGCAGCGAACTTCCCGGATGCAGCGAACACGTTGGGCGTAGGGTTTCTCGGCGTATCACTGGCGTTCGGTCTGACCGTCGTTGCAGGCGCCTACGCGTTTGGCCACGTCTCCGGTGGACATTTCAACCCGGCTGTCACCATCGGGCTGGCAGTTGCCGGGCGGTTTCCCGCCAAGGACATCGCAGCATATATCGTGGCCCAGGTTGTGGGCGGCGCGGCAGCCTCCAGCGTGCTGGCCGCCATCGCGGCAGGGGGTCCCAACGGCTTCTTCACTTCCGCCCGGGCCAGTGGCTTCGCCTCCAATGGTTTCGGTGATCACTCCCCCGGAGGCTTTGGCCTCGTCTCGGCCCTGGTCATCGAATTTGTGCTGACGGCGGTCTTCGTCCTGGTCATCCTCGGCGTCACGGACCGGCGTGCTGCGCCAGGGTTCGCTGCTCTTGCCATTGGCCTCAGCCTCACGCTGATCCATCTGGTCAGCATCCCCGTGACCAACACTTCAGTGAACCCGGCCCGTTCCATCGCAACGGCCCTCTACGGCGATGGCTGGGCTCTCGGGCAGCTTTGGGTCTTCATAGTCGCTCCCATCGCCGGCGCCGTCGCAGCAGCGGCGCTCTACCGTCGTGTGTTTGCAGCGACAACGAACTGATTCCGGACCTTCAAGACGAGGGCTGCGAGCGCAGCACTTCCAGCCGCTGCCGGAACTCGGTCTCATCAATCTCTCCGCGGGCATACCGTTCGCGGAGCACACCCTCAGCTCCCTGCGTTGCCGCCCACTGGTGATTACGCCGCCAGGTTCTGCGGGCGGTGAAGATGACCAAGCCGATCACGATGATCCAAAACAACGGGAACAAGAGGAAGAACGGCCAGGCGACACCGTCTCCCCACGGACCATGGGCGGCGACGACGGCCGGGAGCTGCGCAAGGGAGCTTCCCAGCGTGGTGGTTTCGCCAACGATTGACGTCAGTGCTGTGAACATGTCAGTGGTCCAAACTCTCTCCGCCGGTTGCGGCGTGAACCGTCTTTCGGCTCTGGGTCCAGTCTGTCCAGCCACCGCCGGAAAGGCGTCCGACGTCGGGAGTCACCTTGCGGTGCCCGCCTACTCCGCGGGGAGTGGGTCAGCTGCTCCAGCCGGGTTTCACCAGTCCGGACTCGTAGGCCAGCACCACCAGCTGGGAGCGGTCCCGGACCATCAGCTTGGTCATGATGCGGGATACGTGGGTTTTGGCGGTCAGGGGCGTGATGTAAAGCCGTTCGGCGATCTCCGCGTTGTTCAGGCCTGCCCCCACCAACGCAAGGACTTCCCTTTCGCGGTCCGTGACCTGGTCCAGCGGGATGACCTTCCCTGCGGCGCGACTCTGTGAGGCGAGCTGGGCCATGATGCGCCGCGTCACGGAGGGCGAGAGCAGGGCGTCACCGTCGTGGACCACGCGGACGGCCCGGATGAGTTCGGTCGGTTCGGTGTCCTTGACCAGGAACCCTGCCGCGCCGGCACGAACGGCCTCCGCGATGTACTCGTCCAGTTCGAAGGTGGTGAGAATGATGACCCGCGTTCCCACCAGTGCGGGGTCGCTGAGGATCCTTCGGGTGGCAGCCAGGCCGTCTTCGTCCGGCATCCGGATGTCCATGAGGATGACGTCGGGCCTGTCCCGGTTCGCGAGGCGGACGGCATCGCGCCCGGTGCCCGCTTCCCCCACCACTTCCATGTCCGGTTCAGCATCCAGGAGCGCGCGGAAGCCTGCCCTGATGAGGGTTTGGTCGTCGGCCAGGAGGATGCGGATCATGGGCGGGTCCCTTCGGGCTGCATCGGCAGGATCGCTTCGACGCGCAGACCCTGGTCCAACTCGTCGAGGGTGAGACGGCCCCCCAACGCGGCGACCCTCTCCCGCATCCCCGTGAGTCCGTTGCCGGGTAGCGCGCCACCCATGCCATCGCCGTCGTCCTCAATAGTCACCATCAGGGCACCGGCGGCTGGGGCGAGGCGCACGACGGCGGATTGGGCACCTGAGTGCCGTCCGACGTTGGTGAGGGCTTCCTGGACGATCCGGTAGGCAGCTTCCTGTTGTGCGGGGCCCACGAGCTGGGGGTCGGAGTCGTCCTGCAGGATGACCCGCAGACCGCCGAGCCCCGCATTCTTCACAAGTTCGGGAATGCGGTCCAGAGTGGGCCTGGCGGCCGGTGCCAGTGGGATGTCTTCACGCAATACGCCCAGGAGTTGGCGGACTTCGTTGAGCGATTCCTTGCTGGCGGCCTTGATGGCTTCGAGGGCGGGCCTGAGCTTCTCTGGATCGTCGGCGCCCACATGCAAAGCCACGGAAGCCTGCACGTTGATCATGGACAAGGAGTGGGCCACGACGTCGTGGATGTCGCGGGCCAGCGTGAGCCTGTACTCGTCACGTTCGGCTTTTTGTGCGTCCTCCCGGCGGCGCCGATATTCGGCGAACCGTTCGCTCCGGCGTCGTATCCCCTGTCCGATCAACACCAGGATCGCCGCCCAGGCCACACCGGCTGATGCACGCACCGGCCAGTTTTCGTCGCCGGTCAGGGCGGCCGCCGCGATAACGGCGGCAGCGGCGATTCCCGCACCGGTCCAGGCATGCCAGCGCAGGCCTGCGGCTGCCGTCATGATGATGGCGAGCGCCAGGGACAGGACGATAGGCCCCCAGGCATAGCCCAGCAACAAGTAGGCGGCGGTGGCGGCAAGCGCGACAGGGAGCATCGCCCGCGGCTCGCGCTTCCGGAACGCGAGGCCGGCTGGACCGGCGAGCAGCAGCAGGACCGCCAACGCGTCCAACGGCCGTGGCGCATCCTGATGGCCGGCGGAGAACAGCGTCCCCACAATCTGGATAAAAGCCACCGTGATGACGATAAAGCTTGTGGGCGGACCCGCGAAACGGCGGCCTTGGAAACGGCGTGGGCCGGGGAAGTGCTGTGGCCCCGGACGCCGCCTGGGCTCACGGGAACGGGGCTGCATACACAGAGCCTAGCTTCGGTGATGCCGTTAGTCGTCGGATTAACGGAGCAGGGCGCCTACTCCGTGGGGAGTAGGCGCCCTGCCGGGGTTTGGAGAAAGCTACGCGATGCCGGCCTGGCGCTCGGCGCTCTCCACGACGTTGGCAAGGAGCATCGCGCGGGTCATCGGACCCACGCCACCCGGGTTCGGGGACAGCCAGGCGGCGACGTCGGCAGCGGCCGGGTCCACATCTCCGGTGACCACAGCCTTGCCGTTGCCGTCGTCCACGCGGCTGACACCGACGTCGAGCACGATGGCGCCCGGCTTGAGGTCCCCAGCCTTGATCATGTGCGGCACGCCGGCGGCAGCAATGACGACGTCGGCCTGCTTCAGTTCCGCGGGCAGGTCCACGGTTCCCGTGTGGGCCAGGATCACCGTGGCGTTGACTTCCTTTCGCGTCAGCAGCAAGCCGATCGGGCGGCCGATGGTGACGCCTCGGCCGACCACCAGGACGCGCTTGCCCTTAAGTTCGATGTTGTGACGCCGAAGCAGCTCCACACAGCCCTTGGGCGTGCAGGGCAGCGGCGACTTCATCTCGCCGTTCACGTTGGCCACCAGGCGGCCAAGGTTCATCGGGTGCAGGCCATCGGCATCCTTGTCCGGATCCATGGCTTCAAGGATGACGTCCTGGTCGATGTGCTTGGGCAGCGGAAGCTGGACGATGTAGCCCGTGCATTCAGGGTTTTCGTTGAGCTCCTGGACAACCTTGAGCAGTTCTTCCTGGGTGATGTCCTCAGGCAGGTCGCGGCGGATGGACTGGATGCCGACCTCGGCGCAGTCCTTGTGCTTGCCGCCGACGTACCAGGTGCTGCCGGGGTCCGAACCCACCAGGATGGTACCCAGGCCCGGGACAATGCCCTTGCCGGCCAGGACGGAAACGCGTTCGGTCAGTTCTGCCTTGATGGCTGCGGCGGTGGCCTTGCCGTCAAGGATCTGTGCGGTGGACTGTGTCATTCCAGCTGCTCTTTCTGGTGGGTGAACTGTGGGAGGCTCATGCCAACGGGATCCGACGCCGTAGATGTGGCGGCGGATCCCGTTGCTCCGGTTCAATGCCCGGGTAGTGCTTTTTACTGCTTCTTGGTGCTAGCCAGGCTGTTTACCACTGCTCGTGCTGCGGGTACAGCGGGAAGTCAGCGGCCAGCTTGTCGACGCGGGCCTGGAGGGCTTCTGCATCGACGCTGCCGGTGGCGCCCTTTACGAGGGCGGTGGCGATGATCTCGGCAACCTCGGTGAACTCGGTGGCGCCGAACCCGCGGGTAGCCAGGGCAGGCGTACCGATGCGGAGGCCGGAGGTGACCATCGGCGGGCGGGGGTCGAATGGAACGGCGTTGCGGTTCACCGTGATTCCTACGGAGTGCAGGAGGTCTTCGGCCTGCTGGCCGTCCAGCTTCGAGTTGCGCAGGTCAACCAGGACCAGGTGGACGTCGGTGCCGCCGGTGAGGACCGAGACGCCGGCGTCGGCGACGTCGGACTGGTTCAGGCGGTCGGCGATGATCTTGGCACCTTCAAGGACGCGTTCCTGGCGCTCCTTGAACTCTTCGCTGCCGGCGATCTTGAAGGCAACAGCCTTGGCCGCGATGACGTGCATGAGCGGGCCACCCTGCTGGCCCGGGAAGACGTTGGAGTTGATCTTCTTGCCGTACTGCTCCTTCGCAAGGATGACGCCTGAACGCGGGCCTGCGAGGGTCTTGTGCACGGTGGAGGTGACGACGTCGGAGTGCGGCACCGGGCTCGGGTGCAGGCCTGCTGCGACCAGGCCGGCGAAGTGGGCCATGTCCGTCCAGAGCAGGGCGCCAACCTCGTCCGCGATGGAGCGGAAGGCAGCGAAGTCGAGGTGGCGGGGGTACGCGGACCAACCGGCGATGATGACCTGCGGCTTCTCGGCGATGGCCTGCTCGCGGAGCTTGTCCATGTCGATACGGAAGTTGTCTTCTTCGACCTGGTAGGCGGCCACGTTGTAGAGCTTGCCGGAGAAGTTCAGCTTCATGCCGTGAGTGAGGTGGCCACCGTGTGCCAGGGACAGGCCAAGGATCTTGTCGCCCGGGGTGATCATGGCGGACAGTGCTGCGGCGTTGGCCTGTGCACCGGAGTGCGGCTGGACGTTGGCGTACTCAGCGCCGAACAGTTCCTTGACGCGGTCGATCGCGAGCTGCTCAGCGACGTCGACGTATTCACAGCCGCCGTAGTAGCGCTTGCCCGGGTAACCCTCGGCGTACTTGTTGGTCAGGACGGAGCCTTGGGCTTCCATCACGGCGCGGGGGGCGAAGTTTTCGGAGGCAATCATTTCCAGGGTGCCTCGCTGGCGGCCAAGCTCCTGGTCGAGGACTGCGGCGATCTCGGGGTCGAGTTCGGCGAGCGACTGGTTGCTGACAGACGCTGAAGTGGTGGTGTTAGTCACGGAGATCTCCTGGCTAGGCAACGGGTGGTGCTACAGGTCAGGCTACCGGCAGCAGCATTCCCGCGTCCCGTTGATGACGGGAGGCATCGGTCACGTGCGTGCGACGGTAAGACATGACCCTCGGCCCAGGCGTACGATCCGTGGTCTTCGTGATTGCCGCTCCCTGGTGGTAGTCCACCCAACGCCAGTTGCGACCCGTTAACAGTACAACAAGGCAGCACCGGTAGGCTTGTTCGTGTGACTGACTCCACCGCTTTTGTTGTGACCCTTTCCTGCCCCGACCGTCCCGGCATCGTCCACGCCGTTGCCGGCGCCCTCCTTGGTGCGGGGTGCAACATCGCCGATTCGCAACAATACGGAAGCCCCACCACAGGCAACTTCTTCATGCGTGTGGAGGCAACGACGTCGAGCACCCAGGCGGAACTGACGGCGGCCCTGCAGCCTGTCGCCGAAACCTTCGGCATGACGTGGCAGATCAACCCCGTCGGCGAAAAGGTGCGCACCATCATTCTGTGTTCCAAAGATGCCCACTGCCTGAACGACCTGTTGTTCCAGCAGCGCGCCGGAACCCTGCCCATCGAGGTTCCGGCCATTGTGTCCAACCACCGCGACCTCGAGCCCTTGGCGGAGTTCTACGGCATCCCGTTCCACCACATCCCCGTCACTGCCGACACCAAGCCGCAGGCCGAGGCCGAACTCCTGAAACTCATTGCCGAGCATGACGTTGAGCTCACCGTCCTGGCCCGCTACATGCAGGTACTCTCCAACGATCTCTGCACGGAGCTGAACGGCAAGGCCATCAACATCCACCACTCGTTCCTCCCCTCGTTCAAGGGCGCCAAGCCGTACCACCAGGCGCACGCGCGCGGCGTGAAGATCATCGGTGCCACGGCGCACTATGTGACCGCGGACCTGGACGAGGGTCCGATCATCGAGCAGGAAGTCATCCGGGTGGACCACGCCCGCACGGCAGCGCAGTTCGTCCAGATGGGCCGCGACGTAGAAGGCCGCACCCTTGCCCAGGCTGTCCAGTGGCACGCCGAACACCGGGTGCTTTTGGACGGCACCCGCACCGTGGTGTTCAACTAACCCCTGCACCCAACCAGGGGACAGCAAACGCTCCACTGACCCCTCATAGCGACATTTGCTGTCCCCTGGTTGGGAATATGCTGGGGCACATGGCTCCCTCTTACACGTTCGCCGGGGATACCCCGGCCATCCATGAAACCGCCTTCGTGGCACCAACTGCCTCCATCATCGGGAAGGCCACGCTGGCCCAGGACTCCAGCGCCTTCTACGGCGTCTCCGTCCGGGCCGACACCGCCGCCGTCAAGGTTGGCGCGGGGTCCAATCTCCAGGACAACGTTGTCCTGCACGCAGATCCCGGCTTCCCCTGCACCGTTGGTGAGCGCGTCTCTGTGGGGCACAGCGCAGTAGTGCACGGGTGCACTGTGGAGGACGACTGCCTGATCGGCATGAGCGCCACGATCCTCAACGGTGCTGTGATCGGAACGGGTTCGCTCATCGCGGCCGGCGCCGTGGTCCTTGAGGGCACGGTCATCCCGCCGCGCTCCTTGGTGGCGGGAGTACCGGCGAAGGTCCGCCGTGAGCTCACGGACGAGGAATTCGAAGGCGTGAAGCACAACGCCGCGCATTACAAGGATCTGGCCGCCGCGCACAGGGAGATGCACTGGGGTTAAATGCGAATGCGAGGCCCGCTTTGCGTCCCCACCGCCTCCCTGACTTCGCAAGCTCAGCCAGGGAACCCGGGCGGCGTGGGCCCTGCAATGAGGTTGTAGTGCGCAAAACGGGCCTCGCAAGGCTAGAGGGTATTAGTCCAGCGAGATCGGACCGAGCTCGTCCAGCAGGTCACCCGGACCAGGGTTCCCGGCAGCGGAAGATCCACCCAGGTGGTTCACGACGCCCCACACCGCGTTCAGGCCCGTGGTCACGGCGCCTTCTGCCCATCCTGCCGTGAAGGACACGTCGTCGCCGGCCAGGAAGATGCCGCGCTGGTCCTGGGGCAGCTTGTCCTGCTTGAAGTGCGTGAACAGGCGCTGCTGGTAACGGTAATGCCCGGGCAGGTTCGCTTTGAAAGCACCCATAAAGTTCGGATCGGCTTCCCAGGACACCGTAATGGGCTGGCCCACAATGTGGCTGGCAATATCCACGCCCGGGTAAATCTGCTCCAGCGAGTGCAGCATCAGCTTCACACGCTCCTCCGCAGTGAGCGCGAGCCACTTCAGGGCATCATCATTCCAGGTGTAAGACAGGAGGATGACAGCGGGCTTGTCCGGGCCGTCGTCGAGCAGGTACGTTGCCCGGTTGAGGCGGTCGGTGAGAGTCATGGACAACACTTCGCGGCCGGTCTCCGGGTCGATGTCCTTCCAGAACGGGCGGTCAACCATCACGAAGGTCTTGGACGACTGCATGTAGTGCGAGCGTTCAATGGCGGTCCACATCTCAGCCGGGAAGAGCGCTTCTTCAGTGTGGATGCGGGTGGAGAGCAGCCAGGACTGGCAGGTGGTCACCACAGCCTGGTAGTTGGCTTCGCGCCCCCAGTTCTCCCGGACCACAAGGTCACCGTTATCCGCGCGGCGGATGTTGTCCACCGCCCCGCGGGGCGAACCGGAGTGCAGCGAGGCCAGCGAGGTGCCTTCCGGCCAGTGCTTAATGCCCGACGGCGCGTGGTTCCACAGTGCCTCGGGGAGCCTTTGCGCTCCTCCCGCAATGGAGCGGTGCCGGTCATCGGCGTCGGTGTACACGACGCGCAGGATTTCAAGGATGGAGTTGGGGAAATCGGTGTCCCAGCCACCCGTGCCGAAACCTACCTGGCCGAACGCCTCACGGTGCGCGAACCCGGCTTCCTTGAACGACTTGCTGGCCGCGATGAAGCCATAGAAGGTCTGTTCATCCAACTCCGGAAGGAGGGCGTTCCACAGTTCCTTGATCCGCTTGGTGTCGCGCGCTTTGATTGCTTCCTGCATCTCAGCGAAGGCTGCGCCGTCGTTGATCGCGGCTTTCCAAGCGTCTGCGACCTCGCGGAAGAACTCGGGCAGTTCGTCAGCAGTGGTGGCGTAGTGCTTCTTGCCAGCAAGTTCGATCACGGTGCTGGACGTTGCCGGCGCCATGGGGTTGGGGAAGTCGTTGGTCTCCAGGCCCAGCAGATCCACGTAGTGGTAGAAAGCCCTGCCGGACACCGGGAAGCGCATGCCACCGAGATCGGCCACGACGCCGGGAGCAGAGGGGAAACTGGCTGTCCGGAGCCGGCCGCCGATCTGGTCGGCCTCGTAAATGACCGGCTTAAGGCCAAGCTTCATGAGTTCGTAGGCAGTCACGAGTCCGGAGAGCCCGGCACCGATGACGGCCACCTCGGTTCCGTACTTCTCTTCCGGGACTGTCCCGAGTCCGGCCGGGTTGGCCAGGTAGTGGTCGTAGCTGAAGGGGAAGTCCGGGTTCAGCATGGTGATCGGATCCCCGGTGCCGCGGTCACCTGCCTCAGCGGCCGCGTCTGCGAGTGGGAGTTCGGTAGCGATGGTCATGGCTTTGCTGCTTTCACAGGTTCCGGGCCCATGGCCCTGGTTGTCAGTTCACGGTAGTCCTGCTCGCTGAGCGCGGCTACCTTGGAGTTCCGGCGTCCATAGCCGAAGTAGATGGCGATGCCCACCAGCATCCAGACACCGAAGGTGATCCAGGTGTCGGCACCAAGGTTGAGCATCAGGTAGGCACACATCAGGGCACCCAGGATCGGCGTGACGGGATACAGCGGGACGCGGAAGCTGCGCTCAAGGTCCGGACGGTTCCGCCGAAGGTAGATCACCGCGATGTTTACCAGCGCGAAGGCGAAGAGTGTGCCGATGCTGGTGGCGTCAGCGAGCGCTCCCAACGGCACCAAGCCGGCGGTGAGGGCGACGGCGGTACCAATGATGAGCGTTCCGGCCACCGGGGTGCCGGTCCGGCTGGAGACCCGGCCGAAGATTTTGGGCACCATGCCGTCGCGGGACATGGACATCATGATGCGGGTTTGCCCGTAGAGAACTGTCAGGACAATGCTGGCGATCGCCAGCACAGCGCCGACGGAAAAGACCAGGGCAATCCAGGGCTGGCCCGTGATTTCATGCAGGATCTGAACCAGTGCCGCTTCGGTACCGTCGAACCATCCCCAAGGACGGGCACCGATTGCCGCCACTGAGACCAGGACATAGATGCTGGTGACGATCACCATGGAGAGCATGATGGCCCTGGGCAGGTCGCGCTTGGGGTTCTTGGCCTCTTCACCGGCGGTGGAGGCGGCGTCGAATCCGATGTAGGAGAAGAACACGCTTGAGGCGGCGGCCGAAACACCGGCGGCACCCATGGGCAGGAGTGGCTCGAAGTTGCCTGCGTTGAACGCCGTGAAGGCCACCGCGCAGAAGAAGATCAGGATGCCAACCTTGATGATGACGATTGCCGTGTTGATCCACGCACTCTCGCGGGCACCCCTGACCAGGAGAATCATGGCGAAGACCACGATCACCACGGCGGGTACGTTGACCAGGCCCCCGTCCCCCGGCGGCTGCGACAACGCGTCGGGAAGGAATTGCCCGAAGGCTGCCAGGGTCTCGTTGACATATTGTCCGGCCCCGACGGCAACGGCTGCTACGGAGACCGCGTATTCGAGGACGAGGCACCATCCACAGATCCACGCCATTCCTTCGCCCATGGTGGCGTAGGAGTAGGAGTAACTTGAACCCGCTACGGGGACAAGCCCTGCCATTTCGGCGTAGGAAACGGCTGAGAGAAGTGCGGCCAGCCCGGCTATGACAAAGGAGATCCAAATCGCCGGACCCGCCAGTGGAACGGATTCGCCAAGGATGACGAGGATGCCGGTGCCCAGGGTGGCGCCGACGCTGATCATGGTCAGTTGCAGCACGCCGAAGCTGCGAACCAGCGGAGTGCCGCCTTCACCGCTGCCGGACTCGCTGACCATTTGCCCAATGGGCTTACGACGCAACAACTGGGCTCCCAGGCCCAGCCTGGCAGCACTCACCGCCGCAGTGTTTTCGGTGTTCACAGGCACAGTCACCCTTGACGTCCCTTCCAAGTAGTTTCGATTTCCCCTCCACAAGACTGGCATGTGAGCCACCTCTCACCACGGTGCAAAATGACCTATAGTGTTCAACCATGAGACGTAATGCACACTATCAAGAGCCCGCCACGGCGGTCCTCTCCGGGCAGGTCACCGTTGATCTGTCTGCTATTTCAGACAATGTCAAAGCCCTGAAAGGGCGCACTGAAGCGCCGTTTTTCATGGCTGTGGTCAAGGGCAACGCCTACGGCCACGGCTTGGTGGAAGTTGCCAGAACGGCAGCAGACGCGGGGGCCGACTGGCTGGGTACCGCCCAGCTCACGGAAGCCATCGCCCTCCGCAAGGCGGGGATCACCTTGCCCATTCTTTCCTGGCTCTATCTGGCATCCCAGACAAGTGCCACCATTCTTGAAGCACTGGAAAACGACATCGACGTCTCCCTCGGCAGCGTCGGCCAACTTGAGGTGCTGGCAGGCATCGCGGCCCGCCTTGGCCGTCCCGCCGTCGTGCATCTGGAACTGGACAGCGGCCTTAGCCGCGGCGGCGCGCGCAAGGAAGACTGGCCGGAACTCGTGGCGCAGGCACGGCAAGCGGAGCTTGACGGCACCCTGCGCGTGCGGGGCCTCTGGACCCACCTGGCCTGGGCCGATGTTCCCGCGCACCCGGGCAACGCCGCCGCAGTGGCGGAGTTCGAGGACGCTGTCCGCGAGGCCCGTGAGGCAGGATTGACACCCGAACTCAGGCACGTTTCGAGCTCTGCGAACATCCTGGACCGGCCCGAATTCCACTTCGATATGGTTCGAGCCGGACTCGCAATTTACGGCCTGGCTCCGGCCGACCATCTGGACCCCGCCGACTTCGGACTTCGCCCCGCGCTCAGCGTCACGGCCCCGCTGGTGATGGTCAAAAAAGTCCCCGCAGGCACAGGCGTGAGCTACGAGCACCAAGCCATCACCTACGAGCCCCGCTACCTTGGACTCATCCCGTTGGGCTATGCGGACGGCATTCCCAAGGGCATCAGCGGACGCTCGGTAGTGAACATCGCAGGCCGCAGTGTCCCCGTGATCGGCAAAGTCTGCATGGACCAGTTCATGGTGGACCTTGGACCGGACGCTGCCGGAATTACTGTCGGTGACACCGCTGTGCTTTTCGGTGATCCCGCCAAAGGGGCCGCGAGCGCCGACGACTGGGGTGCCGCGATCGGCAGCCACGGGGACGAAATCATAAACCGGATAGCGCCGCGCCTCCCGCGCGCCTACTCCACCAGTGCTTACGAGTGCCCCGACTACCAGGAGCCGGCCTCCGCCGGGCAGGGCAATGTCGCCTGAGCCCGCCACCGCCCGCCTCAGTTTCGTCACGCTCGAACAGTTCGTTGAGCAACTGCCGCCGGAGTTGACCATGCTTCACGACGGCGGCAGCGGCGCCTCGTTGCTGAGGTGGGTGGAACCCAGTGAGCTGGAAGACCCCACGCCCTACCTGCCGGAGGGCGAGTTCCTCCTCACCGCCGGGCTGCCCTTCCTTGGGAAGGGTGGTTCGGCGGCGAAGGTGGACGCCTACGTCCGGCGACTGGTGGATGCGAAGGTTGCTGCGCTCGGTTTCGGGATCCGACCCTATTTCGACGCCGTTCCCGACGCGCTGCTCGAAGCGTGCCGCACGCACAACCTCACCTTGTTCGAGGTCCCGGAGTCGGTTCCTTTCGCGGCCATCGGCTTGGAATTCTCGCAGCTGCTTGAATCGGACAATGCCCGGGTTTTCCGGCAGCTCGCCGAGACCAACCGCCAACTCATGCGCGCGGTCCTCTCCCCGCGGCCCGAACACGAATTGCTGGCTGCCCTCGTGCAACGGGTGCCGGTGTGGGCACTGCTGGTGGGGGCCGACGGGCGGGTCCGTGCCCGTGGGCACAATGCCGGCGGCAGCACCGGCGTCGAACATTCGTTGCTGGCACCCATGCTCGAGCGGTTGCTGTCCGGCAGCGGTCCGCGCGTGGAGATGGACGGGTTTGAACAACCAGGTTCAGCCTTGGTGTTCGGGCACCCGCTCCGCAGCACCAAGGACGCCAACCTCGGTGCGTTGATCCTTGGTTCGGATGCTCCCCTCTCTCCCGCACAGAACAACGTGGTCCAGGCCGCCGTGGGCCTGCTGGAGTTACTCGTGCGGCAGCGAACAAGCGGTTCCCTTGCGCCCAGTCAACTGGCCACGGCGATGTTGCTGCATCCGGAGTCGCTCGTGTCCGGCGGAACGAAACACGTCAATGGCCTGAAGGATCTGCTGGCCCAGAGCCTGTCGTCCACCCGGTCCGCCCAGATGAGGGTGGTACAGGGTGTCCGGGTAGAGGGGACTGTGGACGATGGTCCCGTGCGCGAAGTACTCCAATGGCGCCGGCTCTTCGATACGAAGCTCGTGGAGATCACCGAGTACGGCTTCGCGGCAATCACCCGCCTGAAAGTGGACGACTCCCTGTTGGCCGACGTCGAAAAGCTCGGCTGGCGATTGGTGATTGGCGAACCCACCGAACTGCATGGCCTCTCAGCGGCCTACCAGCGTGCAAGCTCATTGCGAAGCCGCGTGGTCTCCAGTGGCGTGAGTGCCCGGGTGGATGAAGTGACCTGGTCCGTTACCGGGTTGTTGGGCCGGGAAGCAGGGACCATGCTTGCCGGGCGCCTGCTGGCACCGGTGCTGGTCCTGGAACCTGACCGGAGGGATCCGCTGTTGTGCGTCCTGCGGGGATGGCTGAGCGAAAACGGCAGCTGGGACGGCTCCGCCAAGCTGCTCGGCCTGCACCGCAACAGTGTGCGGCGGCAAATTGGCGTGCTGGGCGAGCTCCTGGACATGGACCTCAACCAGGCGCAGGTCCGGGCCGAGCTGTGGTTCGCGCTGCAGTATGTGGACGAATTGGCAGGGGCTGATCCTGGGGGCACCACCTAGATGAAGCCGAATTCGTCTGTGCAAGCAGCTTCCACCACTCATTTTTGCCGTTTACACCACCTAATTTGCCTACTTGGCGCCTAGGGGGAAGCCTCATGAATCATAAGCTTCAGGAACACTTTCCGCGTTCGATCCATAAGGAGCAATACAGTGACCAAGCTGCCCGCACTGACCCCCAAACTACGGGTGTCGATCGTCATCGCGTTTGGAGTGGCGCTGCTCGTTTGGTTTGCAACCGGCTCACTCCCGGGCCACGGAATCGTTAAAGCAGCTCATCTTGACCTGCAGAACACCGCGGACGGCGGATTCCGGCTTGGACTCGACATCGCAAACGGTGCCATCCTCGGCATGGTGCTGACCGTCGGGCTCATCGTCTCCCTGGCCAACCTCATCCGCGTCCACCGCAAGCGGATCCGGACAGGATCCTAGCTCGCCCACTCCCGGTACAGTTCCGGCCTGCGCTCACGCAGGTAAGGGACTTCGTCACGGGCAGCTTTGACCGTATCCGTGCGGACCTCGGCGAACAGCAGTGCTGCTCCCTCCCCCGCAGCAGCCAACAGCGAGCCATCGGGACCGGCCACCACGCTGCCACCCAGGAAGTTGTACACGTCCTCATGCCCTGAGTGGTTTGCGTATGCCACGTTCAATTGGCTTTCCAGGGCCCGCGCACGAATGAGTACCTGGGGCACGTTGTCGAATCCGGCTGACAGTGCCGTTGGCACCAGCAGGAGTTCGGCACCACGGGTGGCTGCGGCGCGCACTGCCTCGGGGAACTCGACGTCGTAGCAGATCAGCATCGAGGTGCGGATTCCGTTGAAATCCACGACGCCGGGAGGTTCTTCGGCGCCGACGAATGCCTTGTGCTCTTCGGGACCGAAGAGGTGGACCTTGGCATAGTTGAGGACCTCGTTGCCTGCGGCGTCCAGCAAAGTAGCCGTGATGTGCCATGCGTCATCAGCGTGCGGTGGCTCCGCGGCGTCGTCGTGCGTGTCCTGACGCTGTACCCGCGCCAGGGCCGGGAGGCTGTAGACCAAGCCAATCCCGTGCGTGCTGGCAATCCCGGCCAGGCGGTCGCGGATCGCCGGGAGCGTTGCCGGGTCCAACTCCGCGTGCAGGCGCAACGGAGCGTAACCAACCGGGAAGAGCTCCGGCGTGAGGAGCAGGCCGGCCCCCGCGTTGGCGGCGCGCCGGGCTGCGTCGTCGATAGTGCGCAGGTTGGCGTCCACATCCAAAACGGAAGCGTTCGCCTGCAGGATTGCTAGCAGCATCATTACCACCTTGTTTCGCCTGATCCCCGCCGATCGCAGGCAGGAACATCTTCTTGCTTCAAGCCTAGGCCCGGCTCCGCTGCGTGCGCCGGGGCAATTGGACCTGCGGGCCCCGAACGCGGGACTCATTGCACGCGACCCTTTGTTGCCAGGCCTGCTCTACGCCTTGAAACTTGGAAATAGAGCGCATATCCGGCCTTGCAAGGGGTGCCTGGCAGTCAGCTTTGTGTTGGAGTATGTCAGTGAAGCTTGACTCGCTGTGTTCACTTCTTGACTGCAACATGCCTTCTGGGGCAATCTTCTTGTCATGCCCGCAACGCAGCGCTCAACGAAGAGCCACCCAAGAAATCCCGGCTCGCAGTCGGCGCTCCGCCACCTGAACCAGCAGCGCATCATCGAGTGCTTGCTGAGTGGGCCATCCACGCAGGCAGAGCTTTCGCGGCAAACCGGACTCTCCACGGCAACGATCTCCAACATCGTCAAGATCATGCAGAACGCCGGTTTGGTCTCCACCGAACCGACCACGAGCTCCGGCCGGCGGGCAACCAACGTGAGGCTGAACAGCAACGGGGCCGTCGCCGTCGGAATCGACTTTGGACGCCGCCACCTCCGTGTGGTCCTGGCTTCCTTGGGGTATCACGTCATTGCCGAGGATTACATTGAATTGCCCCTGGGTCATCAGGCAGAAGAGGGCATTGCCGCAGCCGTCCGCCTGCTCGAAAAACTGCTCCGCGAAAACGGCATCGACCGCACAGCCGTCGTGGGTGCAGGGGCCGGCATTCCAGGGCCGATCGACCGCAGATCGGGCACCGTGGCCCAGGGAGCCATCCTGCCCGAGTGGGTTGGCATCGACATTCTCCACCGGCTGGAAGAGGCCCTGAACTGCCCCGTCTTTGTTGACAACGACGCCAATCTGGGCGCGTTGTCCGAAGTGACCTGGGGCCCACACAGCGGGGTCTCCAACCTGATGTTCCTCAAGATCGGCTCGGGCATTGGCGCGGGCCTGATCCTGAACGGTTTCCCGTATTACGGCAACGTGGGCATCACCGGGGAAATCGGCCACGCGACCATCCATGAGCATGGCTTGGTGTGCCGCTGCGGCAACAGGGGTTGCCTCGAAACGATAGCGTCCACCACCACCATGATCGAGTTGCTGGGGCGCGGCCAGGACACCCTGCTGACGCCGCTGGACATCGTCCGCAATTGCCTCGCCGGAGACTCCGCGACCCAACGCGTAGTCGACGACGCCGGCCTGGCGGTCGGCCGCGCACTGGGCAATGTCTCCAACCTGATCAACCCCGAAGTGATAGTAGTCGGCGGCCCGTTGGCAGGGCTTGGAGACCTTCTGCTGGACCCTATCCGAAGAGGCCTGGTGCGCCATGCCGTGCCGGTGGTCGGCGAGACGACGCACCTTGCGATGTCTTCACTAGGAGCCCGCGCCGAAGCCCTCGGAGCGGCCGCATTGGTGTTCCAACACGCCGGTATTACCGGTAGGTAACGAAATCGTTAGCTGGATCATGCGTTCAAGTCTTGACGACAAGATAGGTGATCCAGTTTACTTTTTCATCAGACAGCTCCGCCGCTTGCGGAGCCGACAACGAAGTCATGCATTGGAGGCGTAAGGGCTGATGACATCCCTCGACACGCAAGGCGAGCCCATCCTGTTGGAGATGCGCTCCATCACCAAGGAATTCCCTGGAGTGAAAGCCTTGTCGAACGTAAGCCTGCGCGTTATGGCCGGTGAGATCCACGCAATTTGTGGCGAGAACGGTGCAGGAAAATCCACGCTGATGAAGGTCCTGTCCGGGGTGTACCCCTACGGCAGCTACACCGGCGACATCGTGTACCAGGCCGAAACGCAGCAGTTCAAGGACATCCGTGCCAGCGAAGCAGCGGGCATCGTGATCATCCACCAGGAGCTGGCGCTGATCCCGGAACTTTCCATCATGGAAAACATCTTCCTGGGCAACGAACCCACCAAGTGGGGCGTCATTGACTGGGCCGAGGCCCGTAAGCGTTCCCTCGAACTCCTGGCCCGTGTGGGCCTCCGGGAGGACCCGGACACCCCTATCAAGGAGATCGGCGTTGGCAAGCAGCAACTGGTGGAAATTGCCAAGGCGCTGAACAAGTCCGTGAAGCTTCTGATCCTGGATGAGCCCACGGCGGCCCTGAACGAATCGGACTCCCAGCACCTGCTGGACCTGATCCTTGGCCTCAAGGGCCGCGGCATCACCTCAATCATCATTTCCCACAAGCTCAACGAGATCGAGCAGATCGCCGACGAGATCACCATCATCCGCGACGGCAAGTCGATTGAAACCCTGAACGTCAAGCGCGACGGCGTGGACGAGGACCGCATCATCAAGGGCATGGTCGGCCGGACGCTCGAGTCACGCTTCCCGGACCACGAACCGAAAATCGGCGAGGTCTTCTTCGAGGTCAAGGACTGGACCGTGGGCCACCCGCAGATCCAGGACCGCCTCATCTGCAAGGGCTCCAACTTCTTTGTGCGTCGCGGCGAAATCGTCGGCTTCGCGGGCCTCATGGGCGCCGGCCGCACGGAACTGGCCCGCTCGGTGTTCGGCCATTCGTACGGCCGCTTCATCAAGGGCCAGATCTACAAGGACGGCAAGCCGATCCAGATCCGCAGCGTCCGCGCCGCGATCGACGCCGGGCTTGGCTACGTGACCGAGGACCGGAAATCGCTCGGGCTGAACCTGCTGGACGACATCAAGACCACCACGGTCGCGGCCAACCTTCGCGCCATCAGCAACTACTCGGTTGTGGATGACCGCAAGGAGTTCAGCGTCGCGGAGGAGTACCGGAAGTCGCTCCGGACCAAGACCCCATCGGTTGAGGAAGGCGTAGCCAAACTCTCCGGCGGCAACCAGCAGAAGGTGGTGCTGGCCAAGTGGATGTTCACGGACCCGGACCTCCTGATTCTGGACGAGCCCACACGCGGCATTGACGTCGGCGCCAAGTATGAGATCTACGGCATCATCCAAAGGCTGGCGAACCAAGGCAAGGGAGTGATTGTCATTTCCTCGGAGCTTCCAGAACTCCTGGGCCTGTCCGACCGCATCTACACCATTTTCGAAGGCGCCATCACCGGCGTTCTCGACAAGAACGAAGCAAGCCAGGAAAGCCTCATGAAGCTGATGACTTCCTCACGCAAAGCAGCTTGACCCTTTGGCCCAGCCCCGCCCCTTCCTGACACAAGGACCAAAACAATGAACGCGCTCAAGAAGCTATTTGGTGGCAATACCCGCCAGTTCGGCATGATCTTCGCCCTGGTGGCACTTATCGTCTTCTTCCAGATCTTCACGGACGGCCGCACGTTGACCCCCGGCAACGTGATCAACCTGTTCAACGGCAACTCCTACATCCTTATCCTGGCCATCGGCATGGTCCTGGTGATCATCGCCGGCCACATCGACCTGTCCGTAGGCTCCGTGGCAGCCTTCGTGGGCGTATTCGTGGCCCTTGCAATGCGCGACTGGGGACTCCCCTGGTGGGCCGGCGTCATCTTCGGCCTGCTCTTGGGTGCTGTGATCGGCGCCTGGCAAGGGTTCTGGGTGGCCTACGTGGGCATCCCCGCGTTCATCGTGACATTGGCGGGCATGCTCCTGTTCCGCGGTTTCAACCAGTTCGTCGGCAAGTCCAACACCATCCCCGTTTCCAAAGACTTCCAGTTCCTCGGCTCCGGTTACCTGCCTGAAATCGGACCAAACACCGGATTCAACAACCTCACGTTGCTCCTCGGTATCGTTGCCGCCGCGTTCGTCATCATCATGTCCCTCCGTGCCCGCGCTGCCAACAAAGCCCTCGGCGCCGACGTTCCCGAACTCTGGGTCGAAGTCACCAAGCTGGTCCTGATCTGCGGCGCCATCCTTTACGCCACGTACCTGTTTGCCACCGGCCGCCCCGGAACGTCCTTCCCCATTCCGGGCCTGATCCTCGCGGTCCTGGTGCTCATCTACGGTTTCATCGCAGACAAGACAGTCCTGGGCCGCCACGTTTACGCCGTGGGTGGCAACCGCCACGCAGCCGAGCTGTCCGGTGTCCAGTCCAAGAAGGTCAACTTCATGGTCATGATGAACATGTCCGTGCTGGCAGGTCTGGCAGGCATGATCTTCGTTGGCCGCTCCACGGCATCGGGCCCGTTCGACGGTGTCGGCTGGGAACTGGACGCCATCGCAGCCGTCTTCATCGGTGGCGCCGCCGTTACCGGTGGTGTTGGTACTGTGATCGGCTCAATCGTCGGTGGCCTGGTCATGGCGGTCCTCAACAACGGCCTCCAGCTCCTGGGTGTCGGTGCCGACCTCACCCAGATCATCAAGGGCCTGGTGCTCCTGGCAGCCGTTGCCTTCGATGTCTACAACAAGTCCCAGGGCAAGCGTTCCATCACTGGCCTGTTGCTGAAGAACTTCCAGCGCAACAACAACGAGCTCAAGCCGGACGAAGTCACGTCCACCAAAGAGGTCATCTCCAAGGAAGCCTGAGCTTTCCGCCACAAACTTCTCCACGCAGAAGACTCGCTCCACCCCACCCACACAGAAAGTGAACCAAGATATGCGAATGTTTGGTAAAGCAGGAAAGGCAGCAGCAGTCGCTGCCATCGCGGCACTGGCGCTGACGGCCTGCGGCCGCACGGACAGCGGCTCAAGCAGCAGCAGCACAGGAGGCGGGGAAGCGTTCCCCAAGGACTCGCTGATCGGCGTCGCCCTTCCGCAGAAGACCAGTGAAAACTGGGTCCTCGCGGAGAAGCTGTTCAACGATGGCCTCACCGGCGCCGGCTTCAAGGCCGACGTCCAGTTCGCCAACGGCGGCGTGTCCGAGCAGCAGAACCAGATCAGCGCGATGGTCACCAAGGGTGCCAAGGTCATCATTGTGGGAGCCATCGACGGCGCCCAGCTGGGTACGCAGCTCCAGCAGGCCAAGGACTCCGGCGCCACAGTGATCGCCTACGACCGTCTTCTCCTGAACACGGACAACGTGGACTACTACGTGGCATACGACAACTTCAAGGTTGGTGTCCTCCAGGGCCAGGCCCTGCTGGACGGCATGAAGGCCAAGAAGGCCAGCGGCCCGTACAACATCGAGCTCTTCGCCGGCTCCCCCGATGATGCCAACGCCAAGGTCTTCTTCAACGGCGCCATGAGCGTCCTGAAGCCGAAGATCGACGACGGCACCCTCAAGGTTGTTTCCGGCCAGACCTCGTTCGAGCAGGCTGTTACCCAGGGCTGGAAGCCTGAAAACGCCCAGAAGCGCATGGATTCACTGCTTTCGGGCAGCTACGGCACCGCGGCCCTGGACGGCGTCCTGTCCCCGAACGACACCTTGGCCCGTGCAGTACTGACCTCCGTCCGGAGTGCAGGCAAGCCGCTCCCGGTCGTCACCGGCCAGGACTCCGAGGTTGAGTCCGTCAAGTCGATCATGGCTGGCGAGCAGTACTCCACCATCAACAAGGACACCCGCAAGCTCGTTGAGCACGCCATCACCATGGTGAAGGACCTGCAGGCAGGCAAGCAGCTGGAGATCAACGACAAGGACTCCTACAACAACGGCGTGAAGACCGTTCCGGCCTTCCTTCTCCCGCCGCAGATCGTGACCAAGGAGAACGTCAAGACGGCTTACGTCGACGATCCGGTACTTGGGCCGATCACCAAGTAACACCTCTTTACGGGAAGCCCCGGTCCGCCAGCAGGCGGGCCGGGGCTTTTTGCTGTGTCCGTGTGGTCTTTCACAGCCCACGCATAGCTTTGGCTGGTGTGCCGCACAGCAGCGCTGAGCAATGTTGGACCTGCAGCCCGCGACCAGTGGGCCCACAAACCTGCAGGTCAAAGGAGAAACGTGAGCGTCCTTGCCCGAAGCGTAGGCAACGCCTTCCGCAACAAAATCAGAACAGCGGCGGTGGTCGCCGTCCTCGCTGTGGCGATCGGCCTGGCCTTGGCCATGCTCGTGGCCAACCAGGCCGTCGGCGCCAAGGTGCAGGAGCTCAACGCTTCGGTGGGCACCACCTTGACGGTGAACCCCGCTGGCGGGCAGGGTTTCGAAGGCGGCGGTGAACCGCTCACGACGACGCAAGCCCAGACAGCTGCGTCGGTCACCAACGTGACGTCGGTGGTAGGCACGAAGGCCCTGCGCCTGCAAACCGCCACATCCGGTTCCGCCGGCACCGCCCAGCAGTCCGGGCAAGCCGGTGGCTTCGGTCCCGGCGGACAGCAGGCATCGGTCAGCACCAGCCTCACTGCTGCCATCGACGCCGGCACCTTGGGCAACCGGAACAACGCCAGCGGATCGACCGGTGCAACGGGAACACAGCCGGCACGCGCCCTTCCGATCACGGCCACCGGCATCGGCGCGGAGGTGGACAGCACCGGCAAGGCATTGAACATCACCGGCGGCAGCGGCCTGGGCGACTACACCACGGCGTCGGACAAGGCACTGGTGGGCACGTCATTGGCCGAAAAGAACGGTCTGGCCGTTGGGTCCACCTTCACCATCCAGGACAAGACCTTCACCGTGGCAGGAATTTTCGACGCCGGAACCACTTTCGGCAACAACGCCGTCTACGTGACACTTCCTGAAGCCCAGACCCTGGCAGCCACACCCGATGAGCTCTCCACCATGATTGTCACGGTCAACAGCATGGAGAACGTGGACAGCACCAAGACCGCGGTCCAGAACGCCCTCGGAACGGACAAAGCAGATGTCACCCAAGGCCAGCGGAACCTGGAAACCGCAGTCAGCTCCCTGGACAGCGTCAAGAACATCTCTCTGGTCGCCTTCATCGCAGCTCTCGCGACGGCCGGAATCATCATCCTGCTCATCATGGTCATGCTGGTCCGCGAGCGTCGTCGTGAAATCGGCGTGCTGAAAGCCATCGGCGCCCCGAACCGCACCATCGGCCTGCAGTTTGTCCTGGAGTCCCTGGTTCTTGTTGCCATGGGCAGCGTGGTGGGCGCCGTCATCGCGTCCTTCGCCAGCGGTGGCATCGCTTCGGCGTTGATCAGTTCGAATACCAGCACGACGGCGGCACCCACCCAACGTGCGGGCGGCCTCGCCGGTGCCGTGCCAAATGGCGCGGTCCCAGGGGGCGGGGGCTTTGGTGGCCGGGGCGGCGCGTTCGGCGGCGCTTCCCAACTGCTCACCTCGGTTACCGCCAGTGTCTCCCCCGGTGTCCTTGCGGCGGGCATCGCAGCCGTGTTCGCCGTCGCAATCATTGGTGCCCTTGTTCCGGCACTGCTGACCGCCCGTATCCGCCCCATCGAAGTACTCCGAGGAGAATAGCCGTGATTGAAGTCAAGGACCTGGTCCGTCAGTTCAAGTCCGGTGACCGGACCATCAAGCCCGTCAACGGCGTGAGCTTCGAGTTGGAAAAGGGCTCGCTGTCGTCGATCGTGGGCAAGAGCGGCAGCGGCAAGAGCACACTGTTGTCCCTCCTGGGCGCGCTGGACAAACCCACCTCAGGGGACGTCGTCGTCGATGGCGTCAGCCTGGCAGGGCTGCCGGACAGCAAACTGACGGAGTACCGGCGTCGGGACATCGGGTTCGTGTTCCAGCAGTTCAACCTGATCCCCAACCTCAGTGCCCTGGACAACGTCATGCTTCCCATGGAGTTCGCCGGGATCCGCAAGGCGTCCAGGCTGAAGCGCGCCAAGGAGTTGCTGGAACAGGTGCAGCTGGATCCGGAGAAACACTCGCGCCGGACCAACCGGCTCTCCGGCGGAGAGCAGCAGCGTGTGGCGATCGCGCGGGCGCTGGCGAACGAACCCAAACTGATCCTGGCGGACGAGCCCACCGGCAACCTTGATGAGCAGACCGGTGAGCACATCATCGAACTTCTAAGCTCGCTGAGCCGTGACCATAACACCACCATCCTGGTGGTCACGCACGATCGCAGCCTCGCGCAGAAAACGGAACGCTGCTTCCGCCTTCAACAGGGCAGGCTGACCGAGGAGGTCAGAAGCGGATCGCGTCGATGACCTTGACGCGCACCGCCACGAGCGCGGGAATGGCTCCGGCGAGTGCGCCCACAAGGACCGCCGCTCCAAAGCCCAATAGCGCGGCATCGATGGGGAACGGCGGGTACTCCGTCAGGCCTGGGGCCACCTTCGATTGAATCCATGGGTTCTTCACCACGGCGATCGCCGCCATGACGCCCACGAGCCCTGCTACCGCGGTGGCCACCACGGACTCCATCATGACCCCCACGAAGATTCGGCCCGAAGTGGCGCCAAAGCTGCGGCGGATGCCGATCTCGCGGACCCGGTAACGCACTGTGACCATGGAAATGTTGAGCATTCCCACGGCTCCAAGAAGAAGCACCAGTCCGGCTACGCCGCCGACGATCCACTGTGCAGGCCCCAGCGGATCACCATAGGCCGCGTAGTCAACGCGTTGGGCCTGGGCGTAATATCCCGGGAATTGGCCCTGCAGGTCTGCAGTGATCGCGGACTGCAGGGCGCCTGCCTGTTCCTCCCCCACCCAGAGTTTGAACTCGGACATGTCCGGTTTCATCCCGGTCATGACTGCGCCCTTTGTGAGGATGAAGGCCGCGGGTGGGGTGTCAGGCCAGGTGTCAGGTACGACGCCGATGATCACCGCCGTCGCCGGAAGGTCACCGGGGATGCGAACTGTGGGATTGGTAGCGAGGTTTGGCCTGCCGGCCCGGTTGTAAAAGGCTTCCGAGACCACGATGGCGGGGGCCAGCCTTTGGTCGTCGTCGGCTTCGAACCATTTACCTTGCGTGAGCGGCACACGGTGGATGATGCCGTAGCCCGAGTCAACGATGGTCATGTTCACGGCTGTCACGCCGCGGGGAAATTGGAAGCCTGTCTGGGTGCGGCCCACGTGGGTGGAGGTGGTGATTCCGTAGCGCTGCTGAATACCTTCGTAGACCTTGTCCAGTTCCTGAGCATCAGGAGAGGACGGACCGTTGACGCTCAATGTCAAGGTTGCCACGCGGCCGCCGTCGCGCTCGGATTGCACCTTCATGCCTTCGCGGGCGAGGTTGCCGAGGCCCACCACGGACGTCAGCGCCGCCACGGACAGGGCCACCCCCAGCAGCGCCAAGAGGATGCGGACTTTGTTGATGCGAAGTTCCTGCCACGCTTCCACCAGCGTTGATATGAAGCCTGTCATGCGTGGGCTCCTGACTCTGCGAGTGGTTCTGCGAGCGGTTCTGCGAGCGCCAGCGGAGCCAGCGGAGCCAGTACCCCGGAGTCGAGCCGGTAGCAAGCACGGGCAAGTGCGGCGACGTTGGTGTCGTGGGTAATTGTTACCAAGGCGGCAGCCGTTTCCGTGGCAACTGTGTCCAGCAATGCCATGACAGCCTGGCCGGTCTCCACGTCCAGTGCACCGGTTGGCTCATCGGCCAGGATGAGCCTCGGCCGGCGAACCAGCGCACGTGCGATGGCAACGCGCTGCTGTTCACCGCCTGAGAGCATGTTGGGCATCGTGTGCGCCCGGGCGGACAACCCGACCCGGTCCAGCATGTCCATAGCGAGTTCGCGGCGGCGGCGGAACTCCCTGCCCTGGGCATAGAAGAGCGGAGTAATGACGTTGTCCACGGCGCTGCGACCCGGCAGCAGGTTGAACTGTTGGAAGACAAAACCCACCGTGGAGCCCCGCAGCCGGGCCCGGGCGTTGCTGCTGAGCCGTTGCGATGGTTGGCCCATGAAGTCGAGCTCGCCGGAAGTCGGGACATCCAACAGGCCGAGGAGGTTGAGCAGCGTTGATTTGCCGCAGCCGGAGCGACCCACGATCGCCGTATGGTCCCCGCTGAGCACCTCGAGGTCGATGCCGCGAAGAATGTGCAGCTGTTGATCATCCGGCAGCGTGACCGACCGCGTGACCGATCGAAGGCTGACCAGGGTTTCTTTGGTAGCAGTAGCGTCCATGCTTAGCCCGCCGGAATGTAGGTGCCTTGTCCGGGCCCCATCATGGGCTCCGGGGCAGCGGGGGCGCCGGGAACGAACTCGAGGACTTGTTCGCCCTCGGTAAGCCCCGACGTCACTTCAACCACGTTGCCATCGTTCAAACCGAGCTGCACGGTGCGCTGCTCCGGAGCACCGGCGCCTGCCTTACTGGCAACCCACACAATGCCGTCCTTGACGCTGCCCTTGACGGAGGTGAGGGGAACCGTCACCACATCAGGCGCGACGCCGGCGCTCACGGTCAGGGTGGCACCCAGGCCGGCGAAGACCTGCTGATTGGCCGGGACCGCACAGCTGATGGTCCCCGTCGGGTTGCCGCCCCCGTCCGGTTGGGTCCCGGAACCTCCACCGGGTCCGGCAATGGCTCCGCCGACTGCCATACCGGCTCCCCCGCCAGCGGAGGCCAAACCGCCCGAGGAGGCCCCGCCGTCGTCGGATGCGTTGTTCTTGAGGGTCACTTGGGCGCACTGGAACGGAGCCGGTCCACCCACCAGCGCGATCTCGGCGGGACCGGGCTTGCCCAGGAGGCGATACTGTTGGGCGGCGGAAACCGGGCCGGCCACTGTGTACGTACCGGGATCGATTCTTCCAACGGACTCCCCCACGCTGACCTGCTGGTCCACGAGCGTGGTGAGCTGCTGCAGTGTGCCGGCACGTGGGGCGAGGATGTTGAAGTAGTCGTACACGGGTTTGGCGGCAGTTGCGGGACCGTCCTGGGAAGGCGGTTGGGCGGCGGCGACGGCGCGCTCCGCCTTGACCTGGAATAGCGCGTCTCCCTTGGCGACGGTGGCGCCTTGGTCAACGAAAACCTGCACCACTTTCCCCGCCGATGTGCTGCGGACGGCTTCGGCCGGGTCACTTTGGACGGTCCCCTTGATCTGGACGGTGTTGGTGACGGTGGCCCTGGTCGCCGGGACCGTGGGAATATCCACCTGGGCCAGCGGTGCGGGCTCCGAAGCCGCCGATTTCAAACCATCCACAAAGGCAATCTTGACCAAAGCCACGGCGATTATCGCGAAAACCAACAACCAGGCAACCGGCAAAATCACACGCCGAAAAATACCCATCCCTGCTCCATTTCGGTAACTCCCCACAGAACCTCTGCGAGGGATGATTGCCCTCAGCCTAAACGAGGTTGTTACCGGTGGCGGGCATTCCCGGGACGGACAGAGTACTTACTGTGTCGGGCTTCAGAGGGAGCCTGGTGACACCAAAGCGAGAACGGCGCAGAGGACAATCACAACTCCGGGCACGAGGCACAGCACGATCAGAGGCATGAGGTCAGAGGATTTTCGGGTCTTGCGTTGGAGCAGTGCAATGATGATTGTCGGCAGCAGAAAAGGCAGGAAAACGAGCGCAAACAGGATGGCAGCGTTCAGCAGATCACCTTCGTAGCATCCCGAACCCAGCGTTTCGTTAGTACATTCCATCCGGCTCGGGTAAAAGCCGAGGGAAAATCCCATTAGCGCTGCCAGCGGTAGCGAAAGCACCGTCCCCACCACTGCGAGCACTATTGACGCAATTCGCGGGCCTGCCGACGGCTTTCCAATATTCGTTTCCACAATTCCCCCAAAAAATGACCACGTTTTCCCGCTGGACGCTATCAGAGCTTTCTCCGGGCGCTTTCGGTAATGAGAGGATGAGACTCATGACTCTCCCCATCGCCGTGCCGTGGCTTTCCTCCCAGACCAACCAGGATCCCCGGGCAGCCACAGGCCGGCGATTGCGCTGGGGCGTGGTTTCGACTGGCAACATCGCCAACAGTGTTTCCAAGGACCTGTCGCTGCTCGAGGATGCCGAGCTCTACGCCGTCAGCTCCCGCACCCAGGCGGCCGCCGACGCCTTCGCCCACGCGTTGGGCTTCACGAAGGCGTACGGGGACGACGCCGGTGTTCCCGGCTACCAGCGTCTGTTCGACGATCCTGCCGTGGACGTGGTCTATGTGGCGACGCCCCATGCCCAGCACTTCCAGATTGCTTCAGCCGCATTGCGCGCCGGGAAGCACGTCCTCTGTGAGAAGGCCCTGACCATCAACGCCCGTGAAGCCATGGAGCTGACGGCGATTGCGCGCGAGCAGAACGTGTTTTTCATGGAGGCCGTGTGGAGCCGGTTCCTTCCCAGCATGCAGCGCGCGTTCGAGATTGCTGCCTCCGGCGAGCTTGGTGAGCTCCAGTGGGTCAGCGCGGACCTCGGCTTCCCGGCACCGTATGATCCGTCGGCCCGTATCTGGGCCCTGAACGACGGCGGCGGAGCACTCTTGGACATCACCGTGTATCCCCTGCTCTGGGCTTTGGGGACGCTGGGTTTTCCGCAGTCGGTCACCGCAATCGGTTCGTTGAACGAGGACGGAGTGGATACCCAAAACGCCCTGACCCTGGGCTACGACACAGGAGCACAGGCGCAGCTGACGTCGTCCCTGATGGCGCATGGGCCAAGGACCGCCACGGTAGCGGGCGGCCTCGGCTTCCTCCAGACAGTGGGATCCGTGAACAATCCCCGCGAGCTGCTCGTCCGCGTCGGGTGGGACGAGCCGCGGACCGAGCGTTTCGACGTCGTGGGCGTCGGCTACACCTACGAGCTGCGCGAGGTGACCCGCTGTGTCCAGCAAGGGCTTCTTGAGAGTCCCGTGATGCCGTTGGAGGACTCCATCCACGTGATGCGCCTCTTCGACGGCGTTCGTTCGCAACTGGGCGTCCGCTACCCCAACGATGCCCGCTGATTTAACGCGCCCAGGTTAAGTTCACCGACGGGCAGGCTGCCTGGCGAGCTTGCGGTCCAGCGAGAAGGCACCGGATCCCAGGAAGACGAAAGCAACAGACACCGCGAAGTAGATGATGAGCAGCTCCGCAGTCACGCCCGCTTTGTCCGTGAGCAGGGGTTTTCCGGCTTCGGTCACGAACCAGATCCCCGCGAACATGATCGCGGCAAGGAATCCGGCGACACGGGTCAGTGCCCCGAGGACCAGGAGCAATCCCAGGCCAACCTCCCCGGCGATGACCAGCCAGGCCACGATCTCCGGCTTCTGCACACCCATGGCAGCAACGGACGCTGCGAACGCGGCGTGGCCGGCCATGAGCTTCTGGATTCCGTGGACCAAGACGAGCGCACCAAACACCACCCGCAGGATCGTGATGCCGCGGGCAGAGGACGTGGGTGACGGGTGAAGGAATTTCACGGGTTCCAATCTTCCATGCCCGCGGTCGCCGCGCCAACCCAACCGCAGCTACCCAACTGAGGGACAGCAAACGTCGCAATGAGCCTCCAGTGGAGCACGTACTGTCCCCTAGTTGGGTGAATGGAGCAGCGCGGGGATGTCCTTCACCCCGGCGAGGATGCGGTGGTGCGGATGCGCTGCGAGCGCTTCGCGGCCGAGCTTCCCCGTCAGAACGCCGACGGCGGAAACCCCGGCGTTGTTGGCAGCGGCGAGGTCATTCACGGTGTCTCCCGCAGCGATGACCGCACGGACATCCTGCACCCCGGTCAGTTCCATGGCCCGATGAATCATGAAAGGCGCCGGTCGGCCGGCGGCTACTTCGTCGGAACACACGACGGCGTCCAGCAGCTCTCCGGGGCCAACTCCCCATCCCAGCCGCTTCAGGAGGGGGTCCGCGACGTCGCGTGAGAAGCCGGTGGTCAACGCGACTTTCACGCCCCGAAGCCGAAGTTCGCGAAAGGCCTCCTCCACACCCTCCAGGGCGACGGGAGGATTGTCGTCGTAGAACCCGGCGAGCAGTTCCTTGAAGCGTGTGAACGCAGCGCCGACAGTAGCGGGGTCGGCCGTTCCGCCCCCTGCTGTGATGAGGGCAGTGATGGCTTCGACTTTGTCCGCTCCCATCCACTCCTGCACAGCCTCGGGTGTTGTGGACACCCCGGTTTCTTCCACACAGCGGGCAAGCGCAACATAGACGTCGCCGTGTTCGTCGATGGTGGTTCCGGCCATATCGCAGGCAACTAGCTTGATCATGGAGTGGCTCCTTCGGTGGGAATGCGAACCAGGGCGGCCCGGCGCTCCGCGGTGTTGTCGATGGTGAAGTTGGTGAGGGAGGGCAAGTAGCGGTCCTCTGAATATTCCAAGGGTTGCCCGTCAGCGGAGCGGGTGACCCGGCGTTCGCGCAGCAGCGGGATTCCTTCGGGTTGTCCCAAAAGCTCGGCGTCTTCCTCGCTGGCCGCAACGGCGTCGATGGTGTGCCGTGCGCTGTGCAGGTCTACGCCCTGTCCCTTGAGGAACGCGAAGATGGAACCGGAATCGGTATCGAAATCGAACAGCTTCCGGCCCACTTCCAGGATGAAGGTGGTGCGTTCAATCATGGCGGGCAATTCGTCCAAAGAACGCACTCTCAGGAGCTCCACCACCATGGTCCCGGGAGTCAGTCCGAGGGCTTCGGCCGCTTCGGGACTTGCCTCCCTGCGCGCTACCTCCAGCGTCCGCTGCCCCGGCTTTCGCCCGATACCGACGGCCCACTCCGTGAACGAATTGAACGTTGAGAACGACTGCGACGGCACGGACGAACGCACCATCGGGGGTCGTCCCCGCCCACCCGTCACCGCACCCTCCGAGCGCAGGAAGGCGAGCGCCTGGCGGATCGGCCCCCGCGATGTTCCGAACTCCCGGCACAGCTCCGCTTCGCTGGGCATCTGGAAGCCGGGAGGCCACTCACCGTCCGTGATGCGACGCATGAATTCCTCGCTGAGTTGGACGTGGAGGGGCGTGTTTTGCTGGTTGCTCACGAGTTGATCATACAAGTTGGAATCGACGAATCCCGCTGTAAATCGGCTTTGCTTAGTGAACAGCACGCGAAATCAGGTGAACGGAGGTTAAATTTGAATTAACTTGTCTATACAAGTCGCATTTTGGCTTGATTCCACTTCCCGGTACCGCCAAGGTCAATGGTGTGAACAACCCAAGCACCCCCACCACGGCCATCGCCGACAACGCCAGGCGAGCCACCGACGTCGTCATTATTGGCGCCGGCATCGTCGGCCTTGCCCATGCAGCCCACGCGGTCGCCAACGGCCTGAGTGTCACCATCGTCGAGCGCGACCATCACGCCATTGGCGCCTCAGTGCGCAACTTCGGCCACTGCTGCATCACCGCACAGTCCGGTGAACTGTACGAACTCGCACAAACCTCAAGGAAGTATTGGCTGGAGTTCGCCGAGCGGGCGGGCTTCTGGGCCGCTGAGGCTGGCGCCGTGGTCCTGGCCCGGACGGACGCCGAGCTCGCCGTCCTGCGCGAACTGTCCGCTGTCCGGGAACCGGGCCAGGTCCAGCTGCTCACGGCAGCGGACACACGCGCCCGGCTCGGTTCCGGCACAGAAGCAATGCACGACGGCGGCACTCACCAGGGCGCCTGGCCCGGCCTGGTCGGCGGTGCTTTCCTCCGGGACGACCTGCGCGTAGATCCCCGCACCACCGTCGCAAGGTTGGCCGAGTGGCTTGGCCGCCAGCCCGGCGTCGAACTTCGCTGGAACACAGCGGCGCTCGGTTTCAGCCGCGAAGGCGAGGTGACCACCGTCCAGACTTCCCGTGGGGAGCTGTACGCCAAGCACGTGTTCGTCTGCGTCGGGCACGACGTGGACTATCTGTTTCCTGATCTCGCCGCTGAGCACAGAATCCAGCGCTGTGCCCTGCAGATGTCCTTCGCGGCAAAACCTTCCGGCGTCGAGTTTGCTCCTGCTGTGCTGACTGCGACATCCATGCTCCGGTACCCCGCTTTTACCGATATGCCGGCTGCCGCAGCCCTGCGCGACGAGGTCCGGGCCAACCAACCCGGGCTGCTGGACATCGGCGCCAACGTCATGTTCACCCAGCGCCCCGACGGAACCATCATCCTGGGCGATTCGCACCATTACCACCCCACCGCTGATCCGTTCCTGGACGAATCCGTGACCAGGACCCTCAACTCCGACATCTCTTCCCGGATCGGTGCGCCCCTGGAAATCATCCAAAGATGGCAGGGCGTCTATGCATCCTCCGATGTCGCACCGCTCCTGGTCCGCGACGTCCAGCCCGGCGTCACAGTGGTCTCCGTGACTTCCGGCGTTGGCATGACCCTCTCCTTCGGCTTGGCACATCGCAACATTTCACGACTGTAATGACTCCCCCAACTTAAAAGGATTCCCATGAAAAGCACGCTCTTGACCGGCTCCGCGCTTGCCCTCGCTTCAGCTTTGGCATTGACGGCATGTGGTGGCCCAGCCGAGTCCGCCTCCTCCGGACCCGAGTCCGCATCCTGCCCCAACGGCGGTATCTCCTTCGGCATCGAGCCGTACGAGGACCCTGCCAAGCTCAAGCCCGCCTATGACGTACTGGCCAACGCACTGTCCAAGAAGCTCGACTGCCCCGTCAACGTACAGGTGGTGGAGGACTACGCGGCCGAAGTACTGGCCATGCGCAACGGCAAGCTGGACCTGGGCCAGTTCGGTCCCCTCGGCTACGTCTTCGCCGACTCGAAGGCCGGTGCCGAGCCACTGGTGTCTTTTGGCACGGCCGAAAAGGAGCTCAGCAGCTACACGGCGGGAGTCTGGGTCCCCAAGGACAGCCCGATCCAGTCCATCGGCGATCTCAAGGGCAAGTCCCTCGCCCTGGGCAGCGTGGGTTCCACCTCCGGCGACGTCCTGCCCCGCTTCGGCCTTCGCGAGGCCGGTATCGCAGATGCAGACCTCCGGATGGATTACACCGGCGGCCATCCAGAAGCCCTGCTGGCGCTGACCAACGGCAAGGTCGACGCCGCCGAGATCAACTCCCAGACCCTCGCCACGGCCATCGCAGCGGGCACTTTCAAACAAGAGGACTACCGCAAGGTGTGGACTTCCGACCCCATCCCAAACGATCCGATCACCGTCCGGGGCGACGCGGATCCGGCCTTCAAGAAAGCCGTCAAGGATGCCTTCCTATCGCTCTCACCGGAGGACGTTGCCAAGGTAGGAGAGTTCCTGGACGTCACCCCTCCTGGGCCGCTTCTCGAGGTCACCAAGGACAACTACACGCCACTGTTCCAGCTCGCGAAGACCATGAACCTCACGGAAAAGGATCTGTGATGACGCTCTCCGTGCAAGGCCTGGTCAAGTCCTTCAGCGGCAGGACCGTTCTTCAAGGCGTCGGCTTCTCCGTAGCTGCTGGGGAGCTTGTTGCCTTCCTCGGCGCCAACGGCTCGGGGAAATCCACCACCTTGCGCTGTGTCATGGGCATCACCGCTCCCGACGCCGGAACCATCAGCATCGGCGGTTCCGCCTTGAACACCCTCCAGGGGCGGGACCTCCAGCAGACGCGGCAGCGCACGGCGATGATTTTCCAGAAGATCCACTTGGTCCCCCGCCGCACCGCCTTGGACAACGTGTGCGCAGGAGCGTTGGCACGAATCCCCACCGCCAGGTCGCTGACACCTTTGCTCTTTCCTACCCATGTCCAGCAGGAAGCCTTGGATTGCCTGGACCGTGTGGGTCTCGCTGACCGCGCTTTCGACCGCGTCGGACGGCTCTCCGGCGGCCAGCAGCAGCGCGTGGCTGTCGCCCGGGCACTCTGCCAGCGGGCCGACGTCGTACTAGCCGACGAGCCCGTCTCCGCACTGGATCCACACGCGGCTGAACAGGTCATGGGCCTGCTGCGCGAACTCGCCCACTCCGAGGGTCTGGCCGTGACGGCTGTCCTGCACCAGCCGGATCTTGCCCTTCGTTACGCGGACCGGTCCATCGGGCTGCTTCACGGATCCATGAGCTTTGACCTTCCCTCAACAGACGTCACTGCCGAGCACCTCAACGCGTTGTACGCCCCGGACAGGAGCACTGCAGCATGACGCCCCAGGCATTGACCCCCGCTGTTGCGCAACAGCACCCCAATGGCAGGACCCGCGTGGCTCTGATCCGCCCGAAGAAGCCGCTGCGGTGGATGACGACGGCGGCAGTGGTTGCCGCCGTCGTCGGCCTTCACGCTGTGGCCATTCAGGGGACGGGCTTCAAACCTGAGCTGCTGGTGGATGGCTGGAAAGGCATGGCGGCGTTCATCGGCGACGCGTTTCCGCCGGACCTGAGCTGGGAACGGACGCTGAAGCCTGGGCTTGACGCGACGCTGGTGACCCTGTGGATTGGCCTGCTTGGTACCACGTTGTCGGTGCCGTCCGCGTTGCTGCTGGCCGCGTTGGCCGCCCGCAACACCAGCCCGCATCCGATGGTGTACCAAGCCTCGCGGTCGGTGCTGTCCTTTTTCAGGGCCGTGCCGGACATCGTGTTCGCGCTGATCTTCGTCACGGCCGTGGGGCTTGGTCCGTTCGCCGGCGTCCTCGCCCTGATCTGCCACAACACCGGTGTCATGGGGAAGCTGTGGGCTGAGTCCATGGAGGAGATCGACGCCGGGCCGCAGGAGGCGCTCCGGACTGCGGGCGCCAACCGGATCCAGCAGGTATTCAACGCCACGCTGCCGATGGTGATCCCCCAATTCGTGGGCCTGCTGCTGTACAGGTTCGACGTCAACGTGCGCTCGTCACTGGTTCTGGGCTTGGTGGGCGCCGGCGGCATCGGTCTCCTGATCAACCAGTCCATCAAGTCGTTCCGCTTCGATTCCATGCTGACTCACATTTTGATTGTGCTGGTCCTGATCATCGTGGTGGACCAGTTCTCCGCATGGGTGCGCCGCCGCCTGGCTGCCTGACCCCCGTGAACCCAACTAGGGGACAGCAAACGTCGCACTGAGCCCCCATTGGAGCAGGTGCTGTCCCCTAGTTGGGTGAGTGGGGGCAGAATAAGAGGTGGCTCTGGTCGGAGCTGCGGACTTTGTGGATGGAGCGGGCATGCAGGTTGACGTTGTTGTTGTGGGTGGCGGAGCGATGGGATCAGCGGCCGCATGGCAATTGTCCCGTGCAGGCAAATCGGTAGTCCTCCTGGAACAGTTCGAAGCAGGCCATCACATCGGCGCTTCCCACGGCGCCACCCGCAACTTCAACACCGCCTACGCCGAGGCCGACTACCTGGACCTCCTGGCCGAGTCCAAAATCCTGTGGGACGAACTCGCTGCCGAACACGGCGCACCCCTGCTGGACCTGGTGGGGCTCGCGAACCACGGGAACGTCCCCAAGCTGGAACTGGTCCAGGAAGCGCACCAGGAACGCGGCATCGAAAGTTACTTCATCTCCGCCTCCGAGGCCGCCGATCGCTGGCAGGGCATGAACTTCGCCACGGACGTCCTCTTCGTGCCGGGCTCGGGACGGGTCCGTTCGGCGGATGCGTTGGTTGCACTCCGTACATCAGCCGAGGCCCAGGGTGCAGTTTTCAAGTACTCGACGCCGGTCCGCGACATCCGCGTCGACGGCGCCGATTCCGTGGTTGTCGTGACGGAGGACACCGAATACACGGCTCACCGCGTGGTGGTCACCGCTGGGGCCTGGACCCCGAAAGTCCTCGATGGCTTGGTCAAGCTCCCAGCCATGGTGGTGACGCAGGAGCAACCGGCCCACTTCACCCCCACTGACAACACACTGGTGTGGCCCAGCTTCAACCACAATCCCGACCCCGACCCGAACAACGAACTCTACGAATACTGGTTCAGCCCCGTTTACGGAATGCTCACTCCCGGCGAGGGCGTCAAGGCCGGCTGGCACGGCGTCGGACCCGTCATGGACCCCGATGAGCGCACATTTGAGCCCATCCCCCAGCAGCTCGACGCCTTGGTGCGATACGCAGAGGAGTGGCTCCCCGGCGTCGACCCTTCCACCGCGGTGCCCATCAGCTGCACCTACACCACCACCCCCAACGAGGACTTCGTGCTGGACGGTTTCGGTCCTCTGGTGGTGGGCGCCGGTTTCTCGGGGCACGGGTTCAAGTTCACCCCGGCCATTGGACGGGTTCTGAAGGACATCGTCGACGGCGGGGTGGCACCAGAGCGGTTCCGCGCCAACCGCTAGCGAGTTTTTGTACAGATAACGCTCTTTAGGAGGGGGCGGTTTCAACTTGCTAGTGCAACACCGTCGATTAGTTTGGTCAGTCTTTCAGTTGGGGTGTCCCATTCGAGGGTTTGACGCGGTCGGATGTT
>NZ_JBHVQI010000033.1:0-44568 GCF_042886835.1 Paenarthrobacter sp. NPDC057981 | reverse complement strand
GCCGTCGTGCTTTTAATGCACGACGGCGGGCTGCCGCGACTACATCAGATGGCCGGTTGATGCTGCGTGATGCAGTGGATCCCGCCGCCCCGGGCGAAAATCGCGCGGGCGTCCACGGTGACTACCTTCCGTCCCGGATAGGCCTGCTCGAGGATCCTCCGGGCTTCGGCGTCGGCGGGGTCATCGAAGCTGCAGGCGATCACGCCACCGTTGACCACAAGATGGTTGATGTAGCTGTAGTCCACCCAATCGAGCTCGTCGCGCAGCGTGTCAGGGGCGGGTACCTCCACGATGTCCCACGCACGTCCCTGCGCGTCCCGGGTCCGGGCGAGCATCGCGATGATGTCCGCCGTGACCTCGAAGTCCGGGTGGGCAGGGTTGCGCTGGGAATGGACCAGTAGAACGCCCGGTGACGGGATGGCAGCGACGATGTCCACGTGCCCTCGCGTTCCCAGGTCCTGCCCGTCACGGGTCAGTCCCCGCGGCAACCAAATGACGTGCGTGGCGCCGATGGTTCGGGCCAGCTCGGCTTCGACGTCGGCCTTGCTCAGCTCAGGGTTCCGGAACTTGTCCAGTTGCACGGTCTCGGTGACCAACACCGTTCCCAGACCATCCACCTGGATCCCGCCGCCCTCGTTGACCAACGGGCTCTGGATCAGCTCGGCCCCGGCCTGGTGCACCACCTTCTCACCGACGTGCGAGTCCTTGTCCCAACTGGCCCAGTCCTGCTGGCCCCACCCGTTGAAGACCCAGTCCACCCCGCCCAGCCTGCCGTCGTCGCCGATCACGAAGGTGGGCCCGATGTCCCGCATCCACGCATCATCGAGGGGCGCTTCCACCAGATCAATCTCCGGCGAGAGGTAAGTCCGCGCGATCTCCACATCCGGCGGGTCCACCACCATGGTGACGGGCTCGAATTCCAGCACGGCGTGTGCCACCGCTGCCCACGCCGTGCGGGCCTCGTGGGTTTCCTCGGCAGTATTTCCTATCGAAGAACGCTCCGGCGGGAACGCGATCCAGACCCGTTCCTGGCGGGCCGTCTCGCTCGGCATCATCCAATTCATGACCGGCCCACGGTCTGAGCAGCGGACGTGGCGCCGTGCGGGTGCTCGAAGTCGACATCACGGGTGAGCTCGGCGTACGTGTCGGGACGACGGGTGGTCAGGAACGGGAACAGATCCAGCCAGTCCTTGCGCTGGTCCAAGTCGAGGTCGGCCACCAAAACGGCTTCCCGGTCCCGCGGTGCCTGGACCAGGACGCGGCCGTAGGGATCGGAGATGAACGAGGAGCCGTAGAAGGTAATGTCGCCCTCGTCGCCGGTCCGGTTGGGGACCACCATGAACGTGCCGTTCGTGATGCCGTGGCCGGTGATGACATGCTGCCACAGCGGCTGGTGGTCGAACTCAGGGAAGGTGGGCTCAGAGCCGATCGCGGTGGGGTAGACCAGGATTTCAGCGCCGCCCAGTGAATACAGCCGCGCGACCTCCGGGAACCATTCGTCCCAGCAGGTGGGGAGTCCGACGGCGGCATGGTCCAGTTCCGCTGGACGGTACACAGGGTAGGCATCTTCGGCAGGGCCGGCCCGGAAATAGGTGTCCTCGTAGTAGCCCGCGCTGACGGGGATGTGGGTCTTGCGGGTCCTTGCCAGCAGCTCGCCCTGGGGTGAGACGAGGATGGCTGTGTTGAACCCCAGGCCATCGCTTGCGTCTGCACGTTCGTAGAGGGATGCGTGGACTGTAACGCCATGCGTGCGGGCCGCGTTGGCGGCGAACTCGAAGGTGGGGCCGGTGAGCAGGTCTTCGGCATTGCGGCCGGGGTTCTTGTCGGCCCTAACGTTTGCCGGGTATTTCGAGAGGGTGAGTTCCGGCAGGAAGACGGCGGCAGCACCGGCGTCGGACGTTTGGCCGATCGCCTGGGTGAGCACCGAGGTGAGTTCGGCGGGGTCTTCCCGCCAGTGGTGCTGGACCAGGGCCACGCGGAGCGGCTTGCGGGTGGTTTCCTGGCTCCGAGCGAAGGATACGGGCGGTTCGGTGTTGACGATGATGTCCATTGTGGTGCGTCCTAACGGGACCCTAGGGGTCCTTGCATGATGGTTCGATTCCGGCGGAATCGCGTCGTTTGATGTGTGGAATGTTCATTTGCCCAGCCCCTGTGTTGCGGTTTGCTGGGGGCTCGCGGGGCGTGGTGCGGTGAGTGAGTCAATTGCGGTGGTCAGCAGCGAACGCGCGTGCTCGGTGGTGATGAATCCGTTGAGCCAGCGGCCGGAGATGCCCTCGACCAGGCTGGTGAGGATCTCCGCGGTCACTGCGGCTTCTTCCTCGCTGGTGCCTTCGTTGGCAGCGGCGAGAGCCTGTGCGATCTCGCGGTTCCACTCCGTAGTGGTCCGGGACAGCGGCTCTGCCAGTTCCTGTTCGAAGATGGTGCAGGCCCTGAGCTCGTTCCAGGCCACCGAATTCCTGCGGACGTCGGCGTCGTCCTTGATTTCGTCAAGGAGGAGGTGCCGCACGTGGCGGGAAGGATCCACGCTGTTGGGGGAGGAGGGGTCGTCCTTGCTGACCTGCTTGTTGATGTGTTCCAGCGTTGCGGCAAGCAGGCCGGCCCGGTCAGTGAAGTGGTAGTACAGCAGGCCCGGTGAAACTCCGGCCTCTGCAGCAACATCGTTGACTCGCATTCCCCGCACGCCGCTCCGGGCGATGCACGTGGTGGCGGCGTTGAGGATCCTGACTAATTTTTCACTCATGGTTTGACAGTAATACGTGCTCACCTCCTGCCTGTGCGGACTCGGTGCTGAGGGCAGTTTCCGGCCAGATCCACTCGGCGATCAGGTAGCCGGCGCCGCCTATCAGCGTGGACCCGATGAAGCTGAGGTCGATGCCCCCGGCGAGCTGCGAGAGGGGCCCGGTGTACAGGGACGTGTCTGTTGCCAGCAGGCCGAACACTGATCCGATGGCCCACGGGATGACGGCCCGCAGATTCCAGCCGTTGCTGAACCAGTACCGGCCACGCGGGCCGTTGGCGCGGAAAAGCTGCAGATCTTTGGCGTGGTACTTGCCGCGGCGGACCAGCAGGAAGCCCAGGACGTTGATGGCCACCCACGGCCCGGCGAATCCGTTGAGCACCAGCGTCATGGCGGTGATGGAGTCCACCGCGTTGAAGACGAACACCCCCAGGTAGAGCAGTCCGACGGCGATGACCGACGTGATGAGGGTGGTGTGGATGCGGCGGAGGCGGGGGAAGAGGGCTTCGAGGTCCAAGCCGCTGGCGTACAGGTTGAGCACACCCTGGCCGAGGCCGCCCGCCAACGCGATGATGAGGATCGGCAACAGGTACCAAGCCGGGGCCGAGCGCACGAGGTCCGCGACGTAGGAACCACCAAGCTCGGGGATGGCCGACGCCGTGAAAGCGCCGAACAGCGCTGTGACAAACAGGCCAAGGAAGACGCCGAGGCAGGTTGCGGCGACGACGGAACGGTCCGAGTGGTCCTTGCGGGAGATCCGCCGGCTGTAGTCGCCCAGCGTTGGGGCATAGGACAACGGCCCTCCCACGGAAATGACGGCGGACAGGATCCAGGTGGGCCAGAAGTCGCCCAGGAGGAACTCCGCGTGCACGTTCGTGGGGCTGAAGGTCGGAGCAAAAGCGACGACGCCGATGAGCAGCAGAATGCCGACGACGGGCGCCACAAATTTCTGCATGGCCACGACTGTGCCGTGGCCGAAGAGGGCTACGAGGACGATCTCCAGGGAGATCACTGCGTAGCCGATTGCCAGGGTGGTGCCGTCGATGGGTATTCCCAACAGCCGCTCGGCGGCAGCTACCAGGGCGTCCCCGGAAGTCCATACGGCGATGGCGGCGTAGGCGAGGGCGAACAACAGGGTGAGCCCGGAACCTATCAAGCGACCACGTGTACCGAAGTGCGCGGCGCTTGAAACGGTGTTGTTGGTGCCGGTCCGTGGTCCCAGCAGGGCCATGGGGGCGATGAGGGCTGTGCCCGCTACCAGTCCTGTGAGGCTGGCCGTTGCGGCGCCGACGAAGTCGAGGCCGAAGGTGATGGGAAGCCAGCCGAAAACGATGACTGAAAAAGCGAAGTTGCCGCCGAAGAAAACCGTGAAGAGATTCCGGGGGCGGGAGGTGCGTTGGTCGTCGGGAATGTACTCGATGCCGGCCGACTCAATGCGGCCAAAGCGGTCCTTGTGCGCGGATGCTGCACCGGCGGAATCCGCGTCTTTGCGAATGCGCGTGCTGATCATTGCAAGCCTTTCGTGAGCTGCATCACTCGATGCGATGGTGACAACTGTAATCCTGACTGAATTTTCAGTCAAGGTGGCACGGGTCGCTCCGACTGTCGGATGATGGGGCTATCTAGACTGCTTCCGTGCGTGGCAAAGGGCCAGGATGGGCAGCGCGTCAGCCGTGGAATGGGGAGGTTGGCGGGCCTGGGCGGCTATCGCACTCCTGGCGGCAAGCTCTGGCCGTGCCCAGCCATGAATCCGAAATCAATTCCGCCGTCGTCCGGTTTCGACTCGCGCTCCAGCTTCCGGACCTCGCTGGGCGTGAAGTAGCTTTTCGCGATTCCGCTTTCCGTTTCGAACGTGAAGGATCCGAAGATCGTCGGGTCAGCGCGGTGCCTCAGGAGGAGGGTGGTGTCCGCGCCTTTCACTTCCATGGCCATCGGATGATAGTTGTCCATGTCCCGGCCCCAGATGGGAAGGGATAGCGGGAAAGCCAACTGAACGGACTCAGGAAAAGAGCGTGGGATTTGCTCTATCGACATGACCCGCTGGCCCGCGTCAGTATCAAGAGTCAGCGTCCTCGGATCGAAGCTTTGGGTGCTTCCGTCCGACAACCGTGTGGCAGACCAGGTGAAACCTCTGGGGTTCGCCGAGATGGCGTACCGCTCAACGTGCCCACCGCCCTGGCAGAGGGACAGTGCCTCATAGGAAGTGCCGGCACCGCCGTTCATGGCCTTGCCGATGGCGATCGCCAGCTGTTCAGGGGAAGTGTCCACGCCTCATCCTTGCATGGGTGAGGCTGGCGCCTCAGGAGGGTTCGCCGTCGTTGTTCGCCAGGAGGAACTTCCGCAGGAGGTTCGCCAGCTGTTCGCGTTCGGTTTTGGAAAGGCCGTCGAGCATCTTCTGCTGGTTCTCCACGTGATGCTCCACCACTTCGTCGACCAGGGCGAGTCCCTCAGGCGTGAGGCTGACCAGTAGTTGGCGGCGGTTGTCGGGGTTGGTTTCGCGGTGAATCAGGCCGCGGTTTACCAGGCGGTCGACGCGGTTGGTCATGGCTGCGGAACCGATCATGGTCAGACTGGCGAGCCGGCCAGGGGTCAGGGGAGCCTCAGCTGCGGAGCGCCGCAGGGTTGCCAGGACATCGAACTCCCAAGGCTCCAAGCCGAACTGATTCATGAACTTCTGGATATCGAGCGATGCGAGGCGACTTGCCCTGCTCAGCCTGCCAAGGACGCCCATGGAGCTCACGTCCAGATCGGGCCGTTCCCTGTTCCATTGGTCAAGAATCGTGTCTACCGCGTCGCGTTTCATCGCCCTCCCATGCTTGACCTCAAACAGTACAACACCTACATTGTCATATAACAAATAGTTCGACATCGAAATGTATGGAAGTGAACAATGGCTAAAGCGTCTCCTCGCGACCTGCTCATCACCGCGCTTGCGCCAATGGTCTGGGGCTCCACCTATCTGGTGACCACGCAGTTCCTCCCCGCCGACCGGCCACTCCTGGCCGCAACCGTGCGGGCACTGCCGGCGGGCATCGTGCTTATGCTCGTCACCCGCACCTGGCCGCGGGGGAGTTGGTGGTTCAAGGCGGCAGCCCTGGGCGCCCTCAACATCGGTCTGTTCTTCTTCCTCCTGTTCTTCACGGCCTACCAACTGCCTGGTGGGGTGGCGGCGTTGGTTGGGTCGATTCAGCCGCTGTTCGTGCTGCTCTTGGGAGTGCCTCTGCTGGGGGAGCGGATCCGTATTGCGCACATCGTGGCGTGTGCTGTTGGCGCCGCCGGTGTCGGCTTGCTGGTCCTGCGGTCGGACGCGACGCTGACCGTCGTCGGTGTCCTCGCCGGGATGGCGGGCGCGCTGAGCATGGCGGCCGGCATTGTTCTCACCAAACGCTGGGGGAGGCCCGACGGCGTGGGGCTGCTTGGGTTTACCGGCCTTCAGTTGGCGATGGGCGGGGCGATGCTCCTGCCGGTGACGCTGGTGGTTGAAGGACTTCCGACGTCGGTTTCCTTGCCTAATGTTGCGGGCTTTGCCTACCTTAGCGTTATCGGCGCCTTGGTCGCTTACGCGGTGTGGTTTCGGGGGATCCAGCGACTGCCGACGATGGTGGTCTCGTTCCTGGGATTCCTGAGCCCGCTGGTCGCGACGGTGCTGGGGTTCGTGTTCCTTGGGGAGGCGTTGTCCCGGTGGCAGTTGGCGGGCGCGTTGTTGGTGCTGGCATCGGTGTATCTGGTGCAGCGGGCCGCGGCTGGTGCGGGTCGGCGGCAGCTGGTGAAGGAGGAAGCGCTCAGCTGACGCTGATACTTGTCCCGCGGGTGTCGTGGGAGGACGATCAACGTAGCTGCATCGCTACCTGTGCGGTGCGGAGCTGCGTTGTGGCGGCCATGAGCCGTATCCAGGAACCAGCGCTCATCGGCTCGTCGCAAGCCGGGGTCAGTGCTGGCTCCGAGGTCTGACATTCCGTCAAGGTTGGTGTGTCGATGAGCCGCCGGGGCTGGCTGATTCGGTTGACTGCACTTCTGGTTGCGACGGTTCTGGCGGGGTGCACATCGCCGGGCCCGTCGCCGTCGCCGTCGCCCTCAACCTCGTCGCCGTCGTTCGGTGACGCCGAGGCGATCGCCTCGCTGGAGTACGCGATGAAGGCCTTCATGGCCCAGGATGCTGTGGCCGTCCTGGCGCAGGTGCGCTGGCCGGGCGGTGAATGGTCGAAGGCCTACGGTGTCCGCGACCTTGACACCAGGCAGCCAGCCCAGCGGCAGGACCGGGTCCCGGTTTCCAGTGTTACCAAGACCATGACGGCGGTCTCTGTCCTGAAGCTTGTTGACGATGGATTGATCAGTCTTGATGCCCCTATCAACGGGCTGTTGGAGGGTTTCGGGGTTGGTCTCAAGCCTCCTGTCCCGATCACTTTGCGGCAACTGCTCTCCGACACGTCGGGAATGCCTTCCTATGGAGACCTGATGTTCCGGGGCGTGGATGACTTTGTATCCGGTTCCAACCAGGAGCTGACTGCGCTTGAAGCTTTGAGGCTGGCGGGCACGTTGCCTTGGGAATCGCGGACTGTCGGGCTGTTCCAGTACTCGGACTCGAACAACCTGGCGCTGGGGCTGATTCTGGAAAGGTTCCGTGGAAAGACGTACCCGCAGATACTTCGCGATGACATCATCAACCCCCTGGGGCTGAGCCACACTTCCGTCGACAAGGAGGTATCGGACGCGCCTGACTTGCTCAAGGGCTACGTCAGCATTGAGGGTAAACGTGTCACCGGCGACACCGCTTTGGAACGGCTCGGTTCCCCTATGCCCGGCGTGGTCTCGACAATGTCCGACATCAATGACTTTATGGCTGCCCTGTTTGGTGGTCGGCTCATCTCCGCCGGCGCTTTGGCGGAGATGAAGAAGGCTGTCATCGGCTCCTTCGCGCTCGGGGTCTACAAGTGGTCCCCGGACTGCAGTGGCGCACCGCGGTTCTTCGCCAAGGGCGGTTTCCTCGACTTCCGGACCATCGCACTCAGTTCCAGCGATGGGCGGTACGAAGCAACCATGACGGTTTCCCCAGCTCCTGAGCCATCGCCACGTCAGAGCCCTGGCACGCTGTACGAACGTGACCTGATGAGCAGCCAAATACTGTCGGCGCTGATGGAGGTGCAGGATCGGTTGTGTGGGTAGGGGTGAAGATGGGTGGTGAGCTAGGCCGACGGTGCTCGGAGTCGCTCGAGCCAGGCGCCCTCTGGGGACGCCCGGCCTCTGGATGGGGCCGTTGTTAGAGATATTTTCGGTAGGGAATGGCCAGTCAGAATGCCGGACAATTGCGATTGGTCCGCACAAACCGCAGCGGACAGCACCTTTCGGCCGTGCGGTAACCGCGATATGCCCGCCAGAACTAGACCCCGCGACCCGTGTCCCGACGTGCCGTGGTGGCACGTGCAGACTTTGCCGCCGAAAACTGCTCTTGATAAGCAAGGTGTTCGTAGTTTAACCCGTGTGACTCTGCCACCCTGAGCTTTCCTGTCGCAATCCCAAGATTCATGACCGTGCCGTCTGGCTGAACCGTCAGAGCATGTCCGTCAAAGAGAGCATGACAGTTGGGACAGAGGCAAAGGATGTTTTCCAAGGTGTCCGGCCCGTTATGAGGGATCCCTAGCGGGCGGATATGTGCCCCCTGGGAATATGGTCCCGCAGCTGTGACAAGCCTTGTGCTGCACATCTGGCAGGTGTTGTCGTATAAGCGTTTCACCGACTCAGCTACGCCGTAGTCGCGGATGATTTGATTTACGTGCATGCTGCGGCGAGCCGGCGCCACGTCTTCTCCTCGGACGAGTGACATGGCAACCTCGGACGGGATGAGACTCTCGCCAGCAACTGCCCGGAGTTGATAGATGAGTACTTTCCATCCGTCTCGCGTACCCCAGCCCCAGCTGGTGACGGTGAACAGCCCCAGGTATATGTACTCCTGGCTGGACTTTCTGCGTGTGAGCACAGACTCTTTGACCAGGACCCGTACAGGCCTGCCGAGTTTGTAATTCTCGACGAGGCCAAGGTTGCCCATTTCCAGCTTCTGATCCGCTATGTGCCGGCCCGTGTTAGCGTCCCGGCCACCAAAGCCGGTGTAAGTAATCAGGTCGCCCTGCACCGCGTCATCGGAGTATCCGTCGGAAAGGCAGATGGATTGTGTTCCGCTTGCCTGACCAGCGATGCCTGCCTGCGTCGTCCTGTGAACGCCGGCGTCGTAGGCTTCGCGCCGGTCCCTGAACGCCGTCCCAGGGGGACAATCCGGGATGTCCCCATAAACCCGCGCCGGTGTGTCTCCGGTCTTTGAGACGAGCTCGATCCCGAACTGTCTCAATGCTCTGCGAGTCTGCTCTCCACCCGAAAATAGGCGGACAGACAAAGGTCCTCGCTCGGGATGCTGGATCCCGTACGCAACGGCCAGGAGCGGTTTGGAGTCAATCAGGGTGCCGTCAGCTTCAGCGAAGTAGCGCACAGACGGTTGTTGACCGTGCTTTGCAAGGAAAGCCTCCCGCCCCAGAGCCCTGAACTCATCGATTGCTTTCGAAATTGCTGATGGATCGGTCAGCTCCGACAATGCCCCCACAATTAGCCCCAATGTTGTTGTCCCTTTTGTCGCCGGCTACGGCCTGAGAACGCGAAGCGGCGGATCGTCTGAGTACTGGCGCAGGCGCCGACGATCTAGTGTCCAAAATATACGAAGATCCGCGTCACGAAACGACTCTTCCTCCCACTTATATTGGGGATCTATGTCTCGGGTTACGGAGAAGCGCGGTGACAAGTGCGGTTAGGGCGGGGCTTTGACTCACGTGTTTGGAAGAGGCCAGGATTTGGCGTCGAAGATTTGCGTCGCCATCATTCGGTTTTCGGCATGACGGCGCTCTGGGTCGACCCCGTTCTGTGGATGGGTACCTAGCCCGTCACATATTGACTGTGACCCGGCTCACCGTAACAATAAATGAACGCTATTCATTTCCAGTTCATATGGCCTGCGATCTCCATCCATATCTCGCCAGCCACCCCCAGCACTTCAGGATCTCGGCCACCCCGTAGATCCGGTCGCTGCTACGAAGTTCTGCAGCGCCGCAGCTTCTAAGCACATCAGCATCACGACCGAGGACCCAAAATGACCCCGACATCTAATACAGACACACCAGCAGGCGAGAAGCCTGTGGGGCCGGCATCCAACCAGCCAACCGCGCAAGGTTGGCGCCGCGTCCTTGGCGTTCCGTCGCTGGTCCTGCTGGGCTTGGTTTACATGGTGCCGCTGACCATCTTCAGTACCTACGGCATCGTCGTCGAGCTGACCGGAGGGCGCCTTTCCGCAGCGTACGCCGTGACGTTGGTAGTCATGCTGTTCACTGCCCGCTCCTATGGCCGGATGTCACAAGCATTCCCGTTCGGGGGATCCGCGTACACATACGCAACCCGATCCTTCGGAGCCGGACTGGGCTTCATGGCCGGCTGGTCCCTCCTCCTCGATTATCTGTTGCTACCGATGATCAACTACCTGCTCATCGGCATCTACATGGAAGCCGCCTTCCCGGCCATCCCCGCCTGGGTGTTCATGATCGTCTCCATCGCGGCGGTGACAGTTCTAAACATCCTTGGCATTACGGCGATCGCCAAGGCAAACTTCGTTGTCGTCGGACTGCAAGGGCTGTTCATAGTGCTGTTCGTCGCCCTGGGGCTCTCGTCCATCACAGGCGCGGGCACCGTCGACTTGTTGGCGCCCTTCACCGGCGTCGACGGCGCCGACGGTCTCTCGCCGATCTTCGCCGGCTCCGCCATCCTCTGCCTCTCCTACCTGGGGTTCGACGCCGTCTCGACGTTCGCCGAAGAGACCAAGGACCCGAAGCGAAACCTGCCCCGCGCCATCATGATCACCACGGTTCTCGCTGGCGCGATCTTCCTGGGACTCGCGTACATCAGCCACCTCGTTCTCCCGGTCAGCACCTTTAACGACGTCGACGCTGCCGCGATCGAAGTGATTGGCGCAGCCGGTGGCAACCTGTTGGTCGCCTTCTTCACTGCTGCCTACATCGCAGGCAGCCTCGGGTCGGCCCTGACGTCCCAAGCATCGGTCTCGCGCATCATCCACTCCATGGGTCGCAGCGGCGTCTTCCCAGCAGCCCTGGGCAAGCTGCACGAACGATTTCGCACGCCCGTGCTGCCAATCCTTTTGACCTCCGCCGTTTCGCTTCTGGCCTTCGTTTTGGACCTTCTGACCATTTCATCGCTCATCAGCTTCGGCGCGCTGGTTGCGTTCTCCGTGGTGAACCTCGCGGTGATCAAGCACTACTTCATTGATGAGAAGGCCCGCGGAGCCAGGGGAGTCGTTCACAACCTGGTGCTGCCCGCTATTGGGTTCGCGCTGACGGTCTGGTTGTGGACGAGCTTGAGCGGGTTGTCGATCGGCTTCGGCCTCGCCTGGGCTGCAGTTGGCTTGGCCTGGCTCGCCTACTTGACCCGCGGGTTCCGTCGACCGGCACCTCAGTTGGACCTGAAGGAAGCCTAGAAAGTCGTTGCCTCCCGCAGATAACGTTAGGCTTCTTGGACGACATCGTTGGGGGGAACGATCTTGAAAATGACTACTACGCGCAAGATCCGCGTGCTGAATATTGCAACTTCAGTCCTGCTGATAGCTGTTGTGACTCTGCAATTCACCAAAGTGATCGACGGGTTTTGGAGCACCGCGCTCCTGGTGGTCATCGCTGTCGTAACGACAGTTGCTTGGGGACTTCTTGAGCGGCGCCAGGCCGCGGAGAAAATGCGAGGCGGGGCTTAGGCCACCGACCCTCCAGCGTTCGTCGCTACGAGGGAGGCTTGCGGCCGATGTGAATGCCTCTGCCTGAAAAGTGCGTCCAAAATGTGTCGGGATCCACGTGCACACTCCGGCCCTCTTTCGGATCTTGGCTGGATGGCCGATGCACAATTACGTCACCGGACTCCGAGAAGCCGGCAACCACAGCGAGGTGTCCAGCGGGGCCTTCGTCGTCAAAGGAACTAGCAATCGAGACAATCAGAAGGCCGGGGGCCGTCGCTGCCATCCACAGGTCGTCAGGCCGCGGAATGTTCAGAAGTTGGGCCGTGAACCCGCGGGCTCGGGCATGACGTGCCAAGCCCAGATGACTCCACCCGCTGGCTTCCGAGTAAGCGCCGATTCGGAGGAGCTCCTCGGTCAGGGCAGCGGGCAACAATTTGTCGGTCGGGGCGAGGTAGCCGTAGGCCATGCGCAAGCACGCTACACCGCATGAACGCGTGTCCCAGAACCGGGCCACTTCCTGAGACGGGTATCCAAGAGCCTCCCAGTTGTGGCTTGCAAAGGAGCCATAGAACGGAACAAGCGACTTCATGCGCGCCTCCCACCTGTTGTGTGTCCGCTATTCCTGGGCTTATCTTTGCGTCCGAACCCAGCTATTCCCTCCACGTCTTAGGTGGCCGTCACCCGAGGTTCGTGACGCGCCGGCTGTTGTGCCGCCGTCGTTCTTCTCCGTTAACCCATTGCCTGACAGTCCCACCTGTGGAACCCTCGACTTGATCCTGTCGCCGGGGTGTCGACGGGCAGCTCGGAAGGAACCCGCGCATGGGACGCATCCATATTGACCTGTTCACCACACTCGACGGCGTCGCTCAGGCACCTGGAGGGCCGGAAGAAGATCCAACCGACGACTTCGCCTTTGGGGGCTGGCAGGCTCCACTTATTGACGAGGTTGTTGGCGAGCAAATCGATTCCGGTATGGAGGGGATGGACGCGCTGCTCCTTGGACGACGGACCTACGACATCTTTGCCGCGTACTGGCCCCACCAAGGTGGTGAAATCGCCGAGCTGTTCAACCGCCTTCCGAAGTACGTTGCCTCGCGGCAGTCGCCAACGCTTGAGTGGGCGGGGTCCAGTTGGCTCGGCGCCGACACGGTGGCGTCTTTGGGGGAGCTGCGCGAGAAGCACCAGAACATTCACGTCATCGGCAGCCTCGATTTCGTTCAGACTCTTTTGGCTGAGCGCCTGTTTGATCGGCTCAACCTCTGGGTTTATCCGATCCTTCTGGGCCGCGGGAAGAAGGTGTTCGCCGATGGGGTGGTGCCAACGAACCTTCGGCTTATCGAGCCCGTGGTGGCCTCACCGAAGGGCGCAGTGATGCAACGCTACGCATTGGTTGAGGGGACGCCGGCGGTGGGCAACATGGCGGAGATCGATGAGGCGTAAGGGCTGGGGTTGGAATGCGGGCGCGGATGGGGTGAAGCCCCTCAACAGCTGGGTCAAGGTACGAGTTAGACCCGCGGGCTTCTAGGATGGTGTGACGGCCACGGACTGAAGGGGGACCATGTCGCTTGGATTCGTGTTCATGGCGATTGGCTTGGTGTGGCTGCCGTTCAGGAAGTGGATTGCCCGCCGGCAGTACTTCATCTCATCAGAGATGCTCGGACGGAAGATGGCAGCCTCTGAATCAGACTCGATTGAAGCAGACCCGGAGCTGTATGAGGAACGGGTTCGGGGCTTCGAGATGCTCGGTGTTTTCTTCTGTGCAGTCCTCTTCGTCGGTGGCTTAGTGATTGTGGTGCTGACCCTAATCTTCAGGCCACCGTGGGCCGGAGCGTAGATGGGCGACCCGTTCCTCGCCGTCGTTGGAGGCTTCCTGATACTCAGTGGGCTGGTTCTGTACCTGATGCGCGACTTGATGGCACGTGCCGGTGTGGACGGTTGGTCGTGGCTGCCTGAGAGTGCACCGTTCAAGACGTATGAATATCAGCTCGCCCTCTCAAAGGTGGCAGCCGCTATTCCGGCCGTCGCCGGGCTGGTCTTCATAGGGATCTTCCTATGGCCGAGGTAGAGCCGGGCGGCTCATCGACGGGGAAGAGGGCCGCGTTAACAGCACGCCGTCAGTCCGCAGCAACCCGCCTTGCCACGTACTCCGCGTCCAGCCCTACGCCCCCAACAATCGACGAGTAGTGCCGGGTCAGCCACGGCAACCCGACCACATACAGCCCGGGAATCTCCGTGACACCCCGCGAGTGCTTCGGGTAGCCCCACTCATCCACCAGCGGCAGGTCCACGAACCCAAAATCCAGCTTGTATCCGGATGCCCACAGGACTGAGGTAATGCCCGCCTCGGCCAGGCCCACTCGCGAAGGCTCCGCAGGCAGCCAGTCATCGGCCGCCTCAGCCGCCTGCGTCGGCGCATCAATCCCCGCCGCCGCAATGTACGCATCAATGGCCTTGCCCGTCCGCTGTCCGAACGCGGCCTCAACTGCTGCGAGGCGTTCGGGGAGGTCGTCGCTGAAGGTGATGGCGCCGTCGTCGACTGCTTCAAAGTGACCGTGCAGGTGCATGCCACGGCGGCCGAGTTCGCGGAGATGGATGCTGTGGCCGCCGTCGGTGCCGGAGAGCAGGGGATTGGGTGCAAACCGCAGCGCGGGGGAGGGCAGGGCTTCGCGGGTGAGCGCGTGAATGCCGTAGTCGGGTCCGTGTTTGCCGGTTTCAAGCATCCAGTAGATGAGGTCCTGGCCGCGGTATCGGCGCGGAGCTTCGGGGACGACGGAGATGGCGAGGTGGACGTCGCGGCCGGCGTCGTGGAGCTCCTCGGCGATCTGCCCGCCCGACTGCCCAGTCCCCACGATCAACACCGCGCCTTCGGGCAGCTGCTCAGGATTGCGGTAGTCGTGTGTGTGCAGCTGGGTGACGCCCGCCGGGAGCCTGGCGGCTGGAACCTTGGGTACTTGATACGCGCCCGTCGCCAGAACCACCTTCCCGGCCCGTAAGCTCCCCAGCGACGTCTCCAGCAGGAACCCGCCCTCCGGTGCGGCGGACAGCCTTGTCACGTCCACGCCGGTATGAACGGGCGCGGCAATCAGCTCGGCATACCGCCTGAAAAGGTTCACCGCGGCGTCGCGGGGGATGAACGCGTCCCGGTCACCGCCGTCGAACGGCATCCCCGGAAGGTCCAGCGAAAGGTTGGGCGTATTCATATAGAAGCCGTCCCAGCGATCCTGAAAGGCACCGCCCAAGGTCTCCCGACGCTCCAGCACCTGATGCTCCACGCCCAGCTGCGACAGCCAGTAACTCGTTGCGAGGCCGGCTTGGCCTGCGCCGATAACCACCGTGTCCGGGGTGCGTCCCATGAGGTGGACTTTACGCCTGGGGGCAGCACGCGAACAGGGGATCGTGGACCCTAAATCTGCTGGCCGCGGCCCGGTTTTTCAAGCTGTTCGCGGAGCACAGCCTCCACCCCAGGAGCGATCGACGGCACCTTGCCGCCCAGCTCAAACAGGGGCAAGTAGCCCATGTGATGGGCGGCGTGGTTCGCCATGGTGAGGGGCCCGACGTCGGCCGCCGACAACGGTTCGCCGCGCAGCAGGCGCCGAGCCCCGCGCTCGCAGCCGGAGATCTGCACGATGACCTTCAGGTCAAAGTCCCTCAGCACATGACCAGTACCGAAACTCCTAAGGCCGGGCATGGACGGCAGTCCGCCCTGCGGGATTTCGGTGGTACTCAATGTGACTGGCCCCCTGACGCTCGCGGTGTTCCTGTAGGAAGAGTGCGGGGTAAGGCGTGGTCGTGACGCGGATGCCGTCATATCTTGCCGCGTCGGACCACTCATCAGAGGTGCCTTGCGACAGAAAAGGGCACTCGACAAACGGGCCATCACGACGGCGGCACGTCGCCACGCGGGGCGTGTTGCCGTCTGTCCGGGCGGCGCCATGGTGCTAGGGCGGATGCAGTGGGCATCGAACTGGTGAACTCGTGCGAGGCACCGGTGTTCGCCTGTCCATTGGAAGGGGGCCCTCACGGCAACGGTCCGTTTCGCAGCCTGGGTTCCGGCCTGCCTGCAACATCCGATGGATTAAACATTTCCCAGCACTAGCCATACGGACGAATCCCTGTAGACTTGACGGTGTTGTTGTGTTTGGCATTTGGTAGTTCAGGCAGTCCCGCGGTCCCTCCGGATCGCGACCTTCTGAAGTAACGGTGGAGAACACCCCACACCGGAGACCCGAAAGTCGGGAGCATCTCCACCTTCAGTAAGGACTGAAAAAATGGCTACAGGTACCGTGAAATGGTTCAACTCCGAAAAGGGCTTCGGCTTCATCTCTCCTGAAGATGGCAGCCAGGACGTTTTCGCTCACTACTCTGCGATCAACTCCTCGGGTTACCGCTCCCTCGAAGAGAACCAGAAGGTTTCCTTCGACGTCGAGCAGGGCCCCAAGGGTCCCCAGGCAGTAAACATCCAGGCTATCTAGTCTTCGGATAACGCAAAAAGCAGGGCCGGTCACTGACCGGCCCTGCTTTTTTGTCGCCCTGATTTGGGAAGATATGTACTAGTTTCCAAATCCTGATTCGAACACATATCCACATAGCGAATTACACCCATGTAATTCGTGCGGCCCGGGCCGTAGCGTCGATCGCAAGAGACCATGACGCGAGGGGTAACCGATGATCTGCCTGAACACCCGGCACAGGCGCGAACTGTGCCGCGAGCACCTAGTTGATGCCTCCCACAACCCGGATTGGCCCGAAACACCACCTAGATTTGGTCGCTTTTGCCTGTGCAAGCCATTTTCAGCACCTAGTCCGCTGTTCAAGATCTAGCCTGCGAGGTGAGCCGAATGTCGGTCATGCACAGAAGCAGAAGGTTGGATCGGGTGTTCGATGTAGAGGTCCAGCGCGTCCTGGACTACATAGCGCACGGCATTGGTGTGCGCATAGTTGGGGTACCCGGCAGTGGAAAAAGCACAGTAGTGCGCAACGTTGTAGCCAACCTTGAGAAGTCCGGGGCGATGGTTCACGTCATCGCAGGGCTGCGGACCCACAAGAACATCCCTTACTCGGCTATCAAGACCCTGGGTTTGGATCTGCGTCCAGGCCGCAGTGGAGTATTGGATCTGGCCGACGTCCTTTCAAGTCACCTGGCCGTGAACGGCAAGCACATTCTGGTGGTGGATGACATCCACTTTGTAGATAATGAATCCCTGGCTGTCCTTGAAGCCGTCCGCAGGCGCTCGAGCAGCCCGTTGATCGCTTCGGCGCCTGAGACCCTCAGCTATTCAAAGGGCCAATTGGCTGTCCTCAACCATGGGAGGGAAGCTGTTCTTCAGCTTGACCCGCTTCACTACGAGCAAGTCCACACCCTCATATCGCAAGTACTCGGTGGACCAGCCGACGCCGACACAACAGCGCAGATTCTCACCAAGGCTGCGGGCAACCCGCGCCTTATCGTGAAGATCGCAGAGACCGCCTCGCTGAGCGATCTGCTGGTCAGGCGTGGCGGGCTGTGGCGGATGACCAGTGAGACGCTCTGGAGCGATCATCTTCGCGGAACCATCGAGGCTTTGTTGGCTGAGCTCACCCCGGAAGAGTTCACGGGTTTGAACACCATGGCCCTTCTGGGTACGGCCCGCATCGATGTCCTGCAGAAGATTGTGCATCCCGACGCGCTGGATGCACTTGAACGCAAGGGTCTGCTGTCCGTCATGGAGGACCACCACAACGGCCCCACAGCCGCTGTCAGCCCGCCTGTGGTTGCCGACTACTTCAAGGGCCAGAAGTCCCTGCGGGACAGGCACCTGCTGCGGAGCAGGATCGCCGGTGTGCTGGAGTCAACGCCAGCGGCAGTCGAAACCTTCACCACAGCCGATTGCCTCTCGCGCGTGCTCACCTCACTCCGCCAGGAGCGGAGCAGCGACGACGCCGTCACCGCCAGACACTTTCATGAACACAGCACAGTCCGTGAGCGGACCCGGTTTGAAAGGTGGGAAGCCGACAAATCGGTCACCAATGCGGCAGCGCTGCTGCGCATCTATTGGGGCGCACCTGTGGATGTAAAGCGCGCCCAGCGCGTTTGTACGGAAACATCAACTCACGACGCCGACCCTTCGGACCTGCTGTTGTTCACCATCTCAAAGGCCCTCCTCGCCATCAACGCAGGCAGGGGCTTGAACGCGGCTGTAGAGGTTCTGAATAACCTGCGTAAAGCACATCCGGGACTGAAGGCAGGTGCCGACGCTGCAATTCTGTTCATCAGTGGATCGCACGGTCGTGTCCCTTCATCCCGGCCCGAGGCCGGGGCCGGCCAGGTCCAGGGGATCGGCAAGCTGATTCAGGGCCTCATGCATCTCTACCGCCTCAATCCGACGAGTGCTTTGGAAGTCATCAAGGACGCGAAAGACGACGAGACTTTCCCGCACCTGCGCCCATTTATCCATGGATTCTCACTCTTTGCCGCCGGCAGGATCGACGAATCGCTGGTATTCGCGCTGGATTGGCGTGCCGAAGCCCGCAAGAACCTCGATCAATTCGGAGTGGTCACCAGCAGCTACATAGCGGTGCACGGATTGCTATACCGCGGCTACTTCGAGGAAGCCGAATACTTGATGAGCAGCGTGTTCGCTATGGGGCGGCCCGGGTTTGTGGTGGACGTCCTCTACGATGCCATGCTGCGTCTTGCAGGCCTGCGGCACGCTACGTCCTCAGCGGCGCCGGAACTATCAATCGTCACACAGGCGCGGACGGAAGTACCCGACGTCGGCCCGTTGCCGGGGGTGGGTAAAGGGGCTTACGTCCTGGTCGCCGGCAGCCACGCCGATCCGGTGGGTTTTGATCGCCGCGCCTTACAACTGATCAAGCGGCAACTGAAGAGCGGCTACGTACTGGAAGCCATGATGACGGCGCTGCTCTGCACCTGCCTGAGTCCGGGGCGCCCGGTGCTGGACCTACTGAAAAAGATCCTCAGAGAAAGCAACATCACTGTTCACCAACAGTTCCTGGCCATCGCGACTGCTGTGGCGGAGGCAGACCATACGGTACTCGGCGAACTTTTAAAGAACTACGAACCGGACATCAACCTCTACCAGGTTGGCATGCTGCTCCAAGGCGGCCTCAAACGACAGGTCCTGGAAGGGAAGGCCGACACGGCGGAATTCCTGGTGGCGGCGTCGTCACAGTTCGCGGCCGGCTTCCCCGCAGCATTCGACCCTCTGTCCTTCAGTGCCGCGAAGGCGATGCTCCTCACGGAAAGGGAAACAGAGATAGCCGTTCTGGCGGGCTACCGCTCCAATGTTGAGATTGCCGAACAACTCGGCATCAGTGCCAGGACAGTGGAGAACCATATTTCCAACGCTTTGCGAAAGACCGGTGCAACTTCGCGCAATCGTCTCTTCATTCTCGCCAGAAATTCACTGCCGCCCGAGTGACGCTGGATATGCTGGCAGCATCCCTCTCCCGCGCCCGCACATGCGGCCGGGAGCCCGATGCTGAAAGGGCCTTTGTGAATCAGCCACCGACGTTGGCCAGGCGTCTCGGTACCTTCGACGCTTCCCTCATAGGCTTGGGCTCCATGATCGGCGCCGGGGTTTTCGCCGCGTTCACGCCAGCGGCCGCCGCGGCAGGATCGGGGCTGTTGATCGGACTGGTGGTGGCTGCCTTCGTAGCTTTCTGCAACGCCACCTCGTCCGCCCAGCTCGCTGCTGCGTACCCCGCCTCCGGCGGTACGTACGTCTACGGTCGGGAACGGCTTGGACCGTGGTGGGGCTTCCTTGCCGGCTGGGGATTCGTCATCGGCAAAACGGCCAGCGCCGCAGCCATGGCGATGACGTTCGCCGCCTATGCCGCCCCTGAAGGTTGGGAACGCCCGGTGGCGATTGCCGCCGTCGTACTTTTGACCGCTGTGAACTATCACGGCGTGACCCGAACCGCAGGGCTGACGCGGGTGCTGGTCGTCGCTGTGTTGCTGGCGTTGGCCATCGCCCTGGCCGCAGTGTGGGGCGGTTCGGGCCCCGACTTCGGCGGGATTATTGGGGAGGGGTTGCTGGCGCACGGCTGGTATGGCGTGCTGCAGTCAGCGGGCCTGTTGTTCTTTGCCTTTGCCGGGTACGCAAGGATTGCGACGATGGGTGAGGAAGTACGCGAGCCCCGGCGAACCATTCCCAAAGCGATCACCATCGCGCTGGGAATCACGATTGTCATCTATTCAGTCATCGCGATCACCTTGCTTGGAGTTCTGGGCCCGGAAGGAGTGGCCGGAACACCGACACCACTGGCCGACGCCGTAGGTGCGGGCTCCATGGCGTGGGCAGCTCCCGTGGTCAGGGTTGGTGCGGCAGTGGCTTCATTGGGGGCACTGCTGGCTCTTGTTGCTGGCCTTGGTCGCACAAGCCTGGCCATGGCCCGGGAACACGACCTTCCGCCCTGGCTCTCGGCCGTGCACGCGAAGTACAAGGTTCCTCATCATGCAGAGATCACCATCGGTGCGGTGATCTGTGTGGTTATCGCCGTCGCCGATCTCCGCGGTGCTATCGGGTTTTCCTCATTCGGCGTGCTGCTCTACTACCTGGTGGCAAACATTGCCGCGTTCACGCAACCCGCTGACGCTCGTCGCTACCCGAAGGCGCTGCAGGTGGCTGGCGCCATCGCGTGTGTGGTTCTGGTGACCACCTTGCCGCCCTTGTCTGTGGGGTTGGGTGTCCTGATGCTCGCCGTCGGCATCTTGTACCGCTTCCTGCGCTTGCGCCGGAGCCAACCCAGCGCGTAAAACAGCCGACTGGGCACGACCCCACCTGGGGGTAGTCAGGTGGAGCCGCGCCGTAGTGCCGCCAACGCCTGGAGCGGGTGGGGTAACCCGCCGGACACCGGGATTCCCGCTCCGGAGGCACAAAAGAAGACTATGGCCGGGTTCTGCCCTCTAGGTGTTCGAACTCCAAAAATAGGTGGTGCTGGGAGCGCAAAAGCAGCCAAAAGTCCCAAAAATGAGTGGTGATTGTGCGCCGTCTAGGTGTTGGCCCGGCGTCGGGCATTCCGACGCTCGATGGATTCCATAAACGTGACGATGCTGGCAAGGGTGACAGCGACCGAGCACGTCACCGCCATAGCGGTGGGGGTTTCCTGAAACGGCACCACCAGCAGGGGGCTCAGCATCATGGCATTCCCAAATGCTGACGCCGCAAAGACGCAGGCTTTCAGCAGCAGGCATCTGAGCGGGTCCATGATCATCATGGACACTGGTGCCACGACGCCCAACGCCATAGTGAGTATCACCGCCGTCGTCCGCAGGTCTGCGGGATCGAGCACCTTCAACCCCTCCGGAGGCGGCGCGGTGCCGAGCAGGGTGGCCGCTACTGCCGAACAAACCGCCACAACGCTGGTCAGGATGCGCAGGGTGGCTGGGTAGAAGTGCGTGATCACAGGAAGTCCTCATCGTTCGTTGGCACTACCCCCGGATATAGGGGTAGTGCCACGAACTGCGGGCGTATGACGCGAAATCGGGAGGCTACTTTTCGCAGCCGATCCCGTCGTGGTCGTTGTCGAGGCCGTAGATGTCCGAACCGATCACGGTCACAGGACCCCTCACGTACGCGGGACCATTGCCCTTGCCGCCAGCACAGTCGACGTCAGACGCGATCGGCACGCAGGCACCGGCATAGTTCGGGTCGCACCCGCTTTGGGCGGGCGCTGCCGGTGCAACCGGAGCCGCCTTTGGTGCCGCCTTGGCTGCATTCGCAGCGGCTTGGTCGGCCGCGGCCTGGGCAGCTGCAGCCTGATCCGCAGCTGCTTTGTCAGCGGCCGCCTTGTCCGCCGCTGCCTTGGCCGATGCGGCTTGGTCTGCTGCTGCCTTGTCGGCTGCGGCTTTATCGGCCGCCGCCTTCGCCGCTGCCGCGCGCTGGTCATTCAGGGCCTGAGCCGTGGCTGAGTCCAACCACGACAACTTTCCGGCCTGGTCCACGGCGCAGACGTAGCTCTGGCCTGCAAGGACTTGGGTCTTCTTCTCTGTGGTGCACGGTGTGCCGGCGATTTTGCTCGGCGTCGGCGTAGGTGTGGCTGACGAGGTGCTGGACGGCGATCCGCTGGAGCTGCTCACTGAGCTGGCAGCTCCAATCGGCGCGCAAGCCGTTAGTGCGATGAAAACTGATCCGATGGCGGCGATGCCAATAGCTTTGGAGCGAGGAGCCCAAGCCGATCCTGACCGTTTTTTGGCGCGCGAAATTCGTGTGTTCAATGTAGTGCCCCCTTTTTAGTGCGCCGATGCGATGGCGCGTGCTGTGACCCTAACACCCGCAGGAAGGGCGCGACAGAAAAAATCGCATATTACGTGCCAGATGAGTTTGCTTGTCCTGTGCCATCGTGGGTGGATGCCTGGGGAGACTGAAACGACGACAACACCCATCCAGGACAGCCCACGTTGCTGACGTCGGAGGAAGCCGCCGAGCGCCACAGCTAACGAGCTACGCCCGCGCGTGCTTCTTCCTGTCGACGGGCTTCACCGGGCCATTCGCATCAACCACTGAAGCGCCCGTGCCCAAGCCGCGCACCGTCCATCCGGCGCTCCGCCAGGCATCCGCGTTCAGCACGTTTCGAGCGTCCAGCACCATCCGGCGTCGTACCAGCGATCCCGCAACGGAAGGCGACAGCGACACGTATTCGTCCCACTCCGTAAGCAGCAGCACCAGCTCGGCGCCCTCGAGCGCGCGCTTGGTTGATGCCTCGAAGCGGATCTGCGGGTAGCGGATCCAGGCGTTGTTGATGGCCTTGGGGTCGGTGACGGTCACGTGGGCGCCGGCATCGGCGAGTTGCTGGGCGACGTCCAGGGCGGGGGAGTCGCGGATGTCGTCGGTGTCCGGCTTGAAGGCCGCACCGAGGATGGTGACGGTGCGGCCGGACAGGAAGCCGCGGCACATGTCGCGTGCGATCGCCACAGTCCGTGATCGCTGATCCAGGTTCACCGAATCCACCAACGCCATCCACTCATCCACGGACGGCACGTCCAGTTCCCGCGCCTGGGCACGGAACGAGCGGATGTCCTTGGGCAGGCAGCCGCCGCCGAAGCCGAGCCCGGCGTGCAGGTACCGGTTGCCGATGCGCGGGTCGAGTCCCATGGCCTCACTGAGCTCGCTGACGTCAGCACCCGACGCGTCGCACAACTGCGCCATCGCGTTGATGAAGCTGACCTTCGTGGCCAGGAAAGCGTTCGACGCTGATTTGATCAGTTCCGCCGTCGCAAAATTGCAGACCAGCCGCGGGATTCCGGCCGCGATCAGGGGCTCGTACACAGCATCCAGCACAGCAGTAACAGGTGCACCTGCAGCGGCGCCCTTGCCGCCCGGCACCCCGTACACCAGCCGGTCGGGCACCAGCGAGTCCTTCACCGCGGTGCCCTGGCGCAGGAACTCCGGGTTCCAACCGAGCAACACGTCCGAGCGTCGGGCCAGCACCGCGCGGAGCGTCTCCACGCTGCCTACCGGCACCGTTGATTTACCGACGACGGCGGCCCCCTTCGCCAGATGCGGCAGGAGGCTCTTTGTGGCGCCCATCAGGTAGGAAAGGTCCGCGGTGTCCGAGGTTTTGGACTGCGGGGTGCCCACGCAAAGGAAGTGCACTTGAGCATCCGCTGCCTCGGCGAAGTCCGTGGTGAACGACAGCCGACCCGTGGTGCGGCCGTCCTTGAGGAGTTCGTCGAGGCCAGGTTCGTGGAAGGGGGCCAGCGCCTTGTTGAGCTGCTCCACCTTGGAGGAATCGACGTCGATCCCCACAACGGTGTGGCCCATGGAGGCGAGCGTGGCTGCGTGGACTGCGCCCAGGTAGCCGCAGCCGATCACGGAAATCTTCATGAGGACGGTCCTTTGCTGGAGGTGAGTTCTGAAGGGCCGGCTTCGCGTGTGGGAGTGCCGGAGATGACTTCGTTGTAGTGACGGACCAGCTCCGCGCTGAGCACCGGCCACGTCCGGCCCTGAACCGAAGCGGTGGCTGCCGTTGCGAACGCGCGGCGCTTGGCGTCGTCGCCCATCAGGTCCTGGGCGTAGTCGCGCAGTTGGGTGAGGTTGCCCGGCTCGTACAGCCAGCCGGTGCGGGAGTTCTCCACCAGATCCAAGGGGCCGCCACGACCGGTGGCAACCACCGGCACACCCGACGCCATGGCCTCCTGGATGGTTTGGCAGAAGGTCTCAAACTCGCCGGGATGGACGAAGAGATCGAAGCCAGCCACGGCTTCCGCTAGGGCATCGCCCCCCAGGAAGCCGGCGAAATGGGCGTTGGGCAGTGCGGCTTGGAGGGCTTCGCGCTGTGGGCCATCGCCAACGATCACCAGCTTGGTGTTTGGCATATCCGCCAATACCGCGAGGTCCTCGACCTGCTTCTCGACGGCGAGCCGGCCGACGTAGCCGATGATGCGTTGCCCGTCGGGCGCGACCGAGCTGCGCCACGCCGTCGAACGTTTTGCGGGATTGAAGCGCGCGGTATCCACACCGCGCCGCCACATGTCCACGCGCAGGATGCCGCGTCCGCGCAACTGGTTCAGCGCGAAGGTGGACGGCACCAAGGTGCGGGTGGCCAGGAGATGGATGTTGTCCACGCGGTTCCAGGCCCAGTTCTCCAGGAACGGCACTCCGTAACGGCCCGCGTAGCCGGGAACTTCGGTTTGGTAGATCGCGACGGTCGGGATGCCGAGCTGGTGGGCGGCCTGCACGGCGCGCCAGCCGAGGACGAACGGTGAGGCGAGGTGAACGACGTCGGGGGCGAAATCGGCAAGGATTCGCTTGACCCGATTCACACCACCCAACGCAACCCGCACATTCGTGTATCCGGCCAGCGGCACCGAGGGAAGCCGGTGCACATACGCACCTTTCTCGACGCTCGAAACATCAGTGTCCGACGTCGACGGCGCGATCACCATCACCTCATCCCCGCGCTCCTGCAGATGCTCCAGCACCCGCAGTATCGAGTGGGTTACCCCATTCATCAATGGCAGGAATGATTCGGCGACGATTGCGATCCTCACGCCTTCAACGGTGGTCCCGGCGGTTGGCTCACGGGGTGCGCGGGGGTGGCCGGTGGGGGAAGAGTTGGTTAACAGGTGGGTTGGGGGTTTGCTGAAGCACTCAATGCTGGGAGTTACCTGTGCGCGCTGTAGACTCCGCTCAACGACGCGACAGTCGCGTCTCAATTTATGGGGGTCCCATGAGATCTGTCGCGCTCGGAACAGCTGTGTCCGGAGCCAGGAAAAAATATAGAAGGATTACGACGGCGGCCCTTGCCGTTGCCGGAGCGCTTGCAGCTTCGCTGTTGCTCAGTCCGCCTGCGGTGGCTGACGTGCTCGTGGCGGATATACCGGTGGGAACGGCGCCTCATGCTTTGGCTGTCGGCCAATTCGGCGACGATAAGGTTTACGTTGCTACAGATTCTGGCGTGTCCATCATAGAAAAGGGTACGCACAAGGTCACCACCGTGGACGTCGGCGGAGTTCCTCAAGACTTGGCCGAGCACCACGGGCGAATTTATGTCAGCGTTTCCGCTGGTGCGGGCCAGCCGGGAACAGTCGTGTTGATTAGCGCCCTGACGGGTCAGGTTGCTCGGACCTACCCAATAGGCGTGGATCCACGGCAAGTAGTTGTCAATGAGACGACCGGTAGTATCTACGTCTCTTTCAAAACCGGCGTGATGGTGTTGCAGGTCGGTCTGCCTGATGAAACGGTGACGGTGACCCTGCCGGAGACGCCGAAGGACATGGCCTACAGTCCTCGTGATTACAACCTCTATGTTGCCCATGGCAACTCGGTGACGGTCATCGACAAGAATACAAACGCGCCGACCACTATTGACCTCGGTGTTCCGGTTGAGCGAGTGGCCGCGGGCCATGTCGGTGGCAATGTTTTTGCCACCACAGCGAGCCAAAGTAACTCCTCGGTTGTGGCCATCGATGGGTTTACGCACGCTGTAAGTACCGTGGTTGAGACTTTCAGGAAGCTCGGGGACATCTTCACGGATGGCAATTCCCTGCTCAATGTTGCCGTGTCGGACGGCGCAAACGGCGGCTCCGTTATGGTGTTCGACGTCGAATCCAAGACAAAGGTCGCAGAGGTGCGCACCAATGGTGAATCGGGCAACATGGCCGGTCTTCGAGGCCAAAACAAGGTATTCGTCCCAAACTTGGCCGGCGGCGTCACCATCATCGACTATTACTTCGCCACAAGCACTGTTCGAACGGGGATCAATCCTGTAGCAGCCGCCGTCGATATGGACAATCGAAAGGCCTATATCGCCAATAAAGGCAGCAACACGGTGACGATCATCGACGCCAACATTCCGGCGCCAGTTAAAAATGACTTCAACGGCGACCGAAAAACTGACGTACTGGCGCGGGATGCCGGCGGGCTGCTTTGGCTGTATCCAGGCAACGGTGCAGGCGGCTGGTTGCCGAAGGTTCAAGTGGGCTCAGGCTGGAATGTCATGACGGCTTTGATCGCTCCAGGTGACTTCAACGGGGATGGAACCTCAGACGTCCTCGCCCGCGATGGTGCGGGTGCCCTTTGGCTATATCCGGGGGACGGTGCAGGCGGCTGGCTTCCGCGCAAACAGGTGGGCGCCGGATGGTCTGTCATGACCGCCATTGCTGCTGCCGGCGACTTTAACGGCGACGGAAAGGTTGATGTCCTGGCCCGGGATGGTTCCGGGCTCTTGTGGCTGTACCCGGGCAATGGGTCAGGCGGTTGGCTGTCACGCGTTCAGGTTGGCTCTGGCTGGACTGGAATGTCAGCGATCATGGGCGTCGGCGACTTCAATGGCGACGGTACGGCTGACGTCGTCTCGCGTGACGGTGCCGGCACCCTCTGGCTCTACCCCGGGAACGGATTCGGTGGATGGTTGGCCCCCCGCAAAACCGGCTCGGGGTGGAACGTCATGAACACCCTGGTGGGACCGGGTGATTTCAGCGGCGACGGTAAGGCTGACATCCTGGCCAGGGACTCCGCCGGGGTCCTCTGGTTGTACTCCGGCAGTGGTGGCCCCGCTTGGCCCATCCCGACGAAAATCGGGCAGGGTTGGGAAGGTATGACGGTAATTCTGTAGTCACCGCCCGTAGGCAACGAAAAACTCCTCCTAAGCGAATTAGCTTAGGGGGAGTTTTTTAGCCCCCACCCCGCGCCGCCTTCAAATCCTTCCGCAGCCCCCGGTTGTCCGCCCGGAGCTCCTCGTTGTGCTCACTCAGCCCCCGGTTGTCCTCGGTCAGCCCCCGGTTCGCCTCCTCCAGCTCCAGCACACGTTTCACTCCGGCCAGGTTCAGCCCTTCATCGAGCAACACCCCGATCCGACGCAGGGTCGCGAGGTCGTTTTCGCTGTAGCGGCGAGTGCCGCCGTCGGTCCTTTCAGGAGTGAGCAGGCCCTTGCGCTCGTACTGCCGGATGTTCTGCTGCCCGGTGCCCACCAGTTCCGCTGCAACCGAGATCGCGTAAACGCCCCGTCCGTCATCGGAACCCGCGCCCGAAGCGGAGGCGACCAGACCGCCGTCGTGCTCCCCGGCCGCCGAGCGATCCGAACCCGCCATCAAAACCTCCGAAAAAATCGCTCAAAACCTACTTGCACCACTCTCTCATCAGTGCTATAAAAAATCTATACCAACCACCACAGATCCGGAGGCTGGTAGCAACAACAGAATCAGCATCAAGATCCAAAGGAGTGAGAACCAAATGCTGATGCGCACTGACCCGTTCCGCGAATTCGACAGGCTCGCCCAACAGGTTTTTGGCACAACAGCACGCCCGGCCGGAATGCCGATGGATGCATGGCAGGAGGACGGACAATTCGTTGTTGCCTTCGATCTGCCAGGTGTAAGCCCTGATTCAGTGGAGTTGGACGTCGAACGCAACGTCCTCACCGTAAAGGCCGAACGCAAGTCGCCCGCGGGCGAGCACACCGAGATGATCGCCGCCGAACGCCCACAGGGCGTCTTCAGCCGGCAGCTCATCCTGGGTGACACCCTGGATACCGAAAACGTCCAAGCCAACTACGACGCCGGTGTGCTCACACTCCACATCCCGGTCGCCGAGAAGGCCAAGCCGCGGCGCATCGAGATCACATCCAGCGGGCAAAAGCAGGAGATCAACGCCTGACCCACCCCGTCCTGCCGGAAGCTCACCCGGGGGTGGCCGACCGGCAGGGCAGTGACCGGGAACAACGGAGGCGACCGCATCGGAATAGTTGGGCGCAGGCTTCGTGCCACGTCACAGCGCTTTTTTAGCGCACATGAAAGCGGTCCCCGCCCGTCGTCTCCCGACGGATGGCCCCCGGCTCAGGCCGGGGGCCATCTCCTGATCAGCAGCATGAACCGGACACAGCAGTGAACACGCAACCCGACCACTACGCCACCCTCCGCGTCGCGCCCGACGCGACGGCCCGTGAGATCGCCCGCGCCTATCGCACGCTGCTTCGGACCCACCATCCGGACACCCGCCCAAAGGTCGACGACGGCGACACCACCTCCGAGGCCGACCTCCAGGAACTGCACGCCATCATGCAGGCGTACGTCGTTTTGTCGGACCCAGGAAAGCGGGCGGCATACGACCGGGCGCGGCGGAGCGGTTTCGGCACGGGCGGGACGCCGGTGAACGTCCGGGTGCACAAGCGTGCGCAGCAGCCGTCACGGAACGACGGCGGGCAGTCACCTTTGTCCTTCGGGCCACCCCGTTGGGAACCTTCGTCCAGAAACCTGAGAACACCAAGGAGCAATCCATGAGTGCTTGGCGTCCCTATGACGACCACATCATTCCTGCGTTCTACGAACGGTTCGAACAACGCTGGGGGAGAGGGACCGCGCCGTTCCTGGACCCCGAAGTCCACGAACAACCCCTGCCGCGCGCCCAGTGGATCAACCCTGACACAGGGGCCGCGATCGCCGTCGTACCCATCTGGACCGACGACCCCGAACACCGCTCCTTCGGCGTGTTCTACCTGCCGCCAGCGGGCGACATCTGGATGCTGCGCCCCGGCCCAACCACGTTCGTGGAACCGAGAGGGGAAGCCAACAAGGAACAGGTGACACTCCGCAACGACGCGTTCAAGAAGGCCGTCAACCATGCGAAGGAGTTCATCTACGGGCCGCAGCTGTGACCGCGGCGGGCCTATTCCCGCAGAAGCTCCGGGAGCTCATCTACAAACACGGTCTGAGGCGGCTCGTAGTAGATCACCAGCACCTTGTCACCCACAGGAAAGGTGCTGGTCTTGTCGAAGGGGTACGCGAAGAATGCGCTGGTGCCGCCATGGAAAGGGAGCATTACCTCGCCGATGGTGCCTGGCGCGATGGTGCCAGTCACCCTGCCGATCTTGCCGGTGAGGCTCCGGTCAACCTCTTTATGCATCGGGTTCCTTGGGCGGGGAAGGCGGCTGCTTTACCGGGGTTTGGCGCCGGGATGCGACAGGTGCTTCCTTCCCCCGTAACGCCGAAGCCAGGGACGGCAGGAAACTCCCCACCTGGGACAAGATTCCGCCCACCATGCTGTTCAGTCCCTCGCCGCCGTTGAGCACGGTCAGCTGCCCTATTCGTGAGAACGGCTCTGCTGCTGCCGAAACAATAGCGGGCATGTTCTCTGCGATCTGCTGCGAGATGACTGCATCCTGATTCGTCTCCAACGCTTCGCCGCGGGCCTTGATGCCTTCAGCTTCAGCCAACGCCTTGGCCTTCACTGCAGAGGCGGCCGCATTGCCGCGGGCCGTCGTCGCAGCGGCCTCAGCCTCACCGGTCACTCTTGTCGCTCCCGCCATGGCTGCGGCAGCACCGGCAGCCGCTTGGGCCTCCAGTTCCACCCGCCGCGCGTTGGCCTGCGCTTCGAGCTCGGTCCTTTTCGCCAGGGCCTCGGCGGCACTGATATCTGCCGCTTTCTTGGCCTCGGCGTCGGTGCGCTGTGCGTAGGCCCGGGCATCGGCTGGCTTGCGGATGGTGGTCTGCAGCTTCTGCTCTTCACGGTCAGCTTCGAGCTTGGCAACCTCTGTCTCCTGAACCACAACCTGTTGGCGGGCTGTGGCCTCGGCCAGCGGCCCTGCCTGCGCGGCCTGGGCCCGGGCTTGCTCGGCATTTGCTTGTGCTGCTGATTGCTTGATGGCGGACAGGCTTTGCGCGTCCGCGATCAACGCCGCGGCTTCCGCTTCCTTCTCCGCGGCTTCCCGGTTGCGGGTAGCCTCTGCGATGCGGGCCTCCATTTTGACCTGCGCAATGTGAGGCTTGGCAAGGTTCTGGATGTAACCTGTGGGGTCCTGCAGGTCCTTGATCTGGAGGGAATCGACCACCAGGCCGAGCTTCTCCATTTCCACTCCACTGGCACTGCGGACGAGCGAGGCAAGCTTGTCCCGCTCGCGGATGATCTCCTCTACGGTCATGCTGCCGATGATCGAACGCAAGTGCCCTTCAAACACGTTGTAGACCTGGCTTTCCATCTTCGGCTGCTGACCAAGGAACCTCCGGGCCGCGTTGGCGATGAAGGGGGGAGCGTCTCCGATCTTGTAGATCACCACGCCATCAACCACCACCTGGATGCCCTGTGAGGTCACGCAGGAGACTTTCAGTTCGGTCTCGTTCAGCGTTAGGGCCAGGGGACGAACCGTCTGAAGCCCCGGGATCACCAGGGCGCCCTTGCCAGTGACGATCTTGAAGTCCATGCCGTCAGTATTTTCCAGTGTTCCCCGGGTGAGCCCCGAAATGATGAGCGCCTCGTTCGGTTCGGCCACCTTCCACATGGCTTTGGTGGCAAGCCAAATGAAACCGATCACCAGAATTACGCCAAGAATCACTGCGATCAGAGGAAAGAATGCCGAGAGGTCGTCCATTGACCTTGTCCCTTCAAACGGTGTGAGCACCGCACTTTGCTTGACCCCCCATAGGCCAAATGGTTGCTCGTGTACACAGTTTCGTTCTGCCAGAGACAGGAAGTCCAGCACATTTGTGCGTCATTTGTGCGGGCATTTTGGCGTGCTCGTGAGGGGTGGGGTCTCGACCGAAAGACGGCCCAAAGAGTTGAGGGCTGACCCCTAGGCGCAAAAGAAGGCTGGTGCAGCCTGGGAAAAATCCTAAGGCGGCTGCACCAGCTGCTAGTACGACTTTCTGTTAGAAGTTGTGACACCTGTCCATTGGCCGCTCCTAGTTCCCGGCTTCGATTATTTCCGGGCCTTCAACACCAGTTGGGGGCGCTCGCTGCCCCGGGAGAACACCTCCCATCTTACGGCGGCCCACAGGAAAAAGCGCTGGAATTCGCGGTATTTCAGGGGCGCCTGACGAGGTACGAGAGCTCGTCGTGGCACGATGGATCACGATGAAACTGCGCGCTGATCAGACCGGAAACCGTGGCCTCCCTATGCCCCTTTGGCTGCAGGGTGGTTTGGAAGCGGCCCAGGCGGCGTTCATTTCCGCCATCGTGGTGGTGCTTCCGCTGGTTGGGGTGTGGGCGACCGACGGTTTCCAGGACCGGAATATCGAATCCTTGGCACGGCTCGGCGGCCAGGCATGGTTGCTGATCCATGGCGTTCCGTTGGAACTCGCCCACGTGAACATCGGCACCGCCGCCCATCCGGGATCAGGGCTCCTTTCCTTGATTCCCCTGGGCCTTACCCTCATCCCGTTCCTGTTGGCGTGGCGGGCAGGCCGGCGCTTGGCCCGCGCCTCCTACACCGACCAGCTGTGGCAGGCCTTCTTCGGAGCTTTCCTTGTTTACGCGGCCTTTGGCGCCGCCACCGGATTCGTGTGCCGCACTACTGAGGTCGTCATCAACCTGTGGTTGGCCATGGCTATCCCGCTCATTTCATTTGGTTTGGGCATGATCGTTGGCGCCCGACGCGAGGCGGGCTCGTGGAGCCGGCTGATCGGCGTCGACGCCGTTGCCTGGCTCGCTAAAACCAGCCAGCATTCACGGTGGGCCGGTTCGTATGTCGGCTCTGCGCTGAAGGCCGGCTTCGTGGCAGCCATGGCCGCCGTGTGCCTGTCGGCTGTGCTGCTGGCCGTCACCATCGTGTGGCACTGGACCGACATCATCGCGGTGTATGAAGGCCTGAAGGCCGGGGCTTTGGGTGGCGCCGTGCTCACCATTGCCCAACTCGGCTTCCTGCCGAACCTGGTGATCTTCGCTTTGGCGTGGTCCTCGGGGGCGGGTTTCTCGCTCGGCATCGGCTCCACAGCTGGTCCTCTGGGCACGGCAGTCGGACCGCTTCCCGCCGTCCCCATCCTTGGCAGCCTGCCCGCTGGCCAGCTCGATTTCGGAGCCATGGCACTGGCTTTGCCCGTTGTGGCAGGAGTCCTGGCCGGTTGGTGGTTCCTGCGCGAAGGCGAAAACCATTTTGACGAGTGGCTCTCCATCAAGATCAAGGCCCGCTGGTTCACGGCCACTGTTTCGACTCTCTTCCTCGGAGCCTTCGTCGGCGCCGTCGCGGGCCTGCTCGGTGGGGCTCTGGCCTGGATCGCGCGTGGTTCCGCCGGCATTGGGCGGCTCACGGAAATTGGACCCCACCCGTTGTGGACGGCAGTCTGGCTGGCCGCGGAAGTGGGGATCGGCGTCGTAATTGGCTACGCAGTGGGGCCGTGGCTGGAACGCAGCCAGAAGCTGCGCGAGGCGAACCTGGAAGAAAACGCGTACGACGACGAGCACGCCTGAGCGGTCAGCTGAAGTAGCGTCGGGCTACCTGAGCGACCCCGGCATGGACTTCTCGAGCTGCATCAGGCACTGCGTCTTGGCCGACTCCGTGAGTGCTGAGCGGGCGCAATCCTGGTAGGTGCTGACCTGCCGGAAGAAGAGGGCTGACGTCAGAACCAGCAGGCACATGATGGCGGTCACCACCAACCCCGAGATCGTGCCGAACAGAATCAGGCGGGGGTGCTTGTACTTGATGGTCCGCACCAGCACCACGATGCCCAGCACCAACGCCGCGACCGTCAGGATCCCGCTCAACCACACGTAGTTCACGTTCAGGGAGAACACGAAGAACGCTCCCACCGCCGAAAAAAGGAAGGCGCGGAACAGGATCTGGGTCACACCGAGGGCGGACTTTTCAGCCTCGGAGCGAGGTTGCTGGCTCGGCGCGGAACCGACGTCGGGATTCATGTTTTCCAGCCTACGCGAGCCGCCCATAAGCTAGTGCAATGCGCATTGTTGTCCTCGTCTCCGGTACCGGTTCCAATCTTCAGGCAGTCATCGACGCCGTGAAGTCGGGTGAGCTGGATGTCGAGATTGCCGCTGTTGGCGCCGATCGTCCCGACACCTACGGCGTGGAGCGCTCTGACGAGGCCGGCATCGAGACGTTCGTGGTCAACTTCAACTCCTTCGAAACCCGCGCCGAGTGGGATGCTGCCCTGCGCGACAAGGTGCTCTCCTACAACCCGGATGTCGTGGTTTCTTCCGGCTTCATGAGGATCGTGAGTGCCGACTTCATCGATGCCTTCGGCGGCAAGTACGTCAACACACACCCGGCCCTGCTGCCCTCGTTCCCCGGAGCACACGGAGTCCGCGACGCCATGGCCTACGGCGTGAAGGTCACCGGCTGCACGGTTCACTGGGCCGACGCCGGCGTGGACACGGGGCCCATCATTGCCCAGGAAGCCGTCACTGTGCTTCCCGAGGACACCGAGGAAAGCCTGCACGAGCGCATCAAGGTAGTGGAGCGCCGCCTGCTGGTCCAGACCCTGGCCGACCTCGCCGCCGCCCCCCGCGTACCCAACTAGGGGACAGCAAACGTTCCACTGACGCTTCATTGGGCCCGGATCTGTCCCCTGGTTTTACATTCGTGCTGCTGGCCTGTGGATAACCGAACGGGCGCCCGCTGATTTTGCCAGCATGGGTCCATGAAGATCCCACGGCCACTGCCGACCACCCTGGCCTCCAAACCGTTCACCAGACAGGAAGCGCTCGACGCCGGTGTATCGGTTGGGCGGCTCCGTTACCGGGACCTTGACTCACCGAGCCGGCAGATCCGCATGCCTCGAACAGTCACGGAACCGGATCTTGCTGAACGTGCCCGGCCTCTGACACTGGTGACACCGTTTTCCGCCGCGTCGCATGCAACCGCTTTCCTGCTCTGGGAGTTCCCCGGGTTCTTGCCCGGGAGCAACCTACCGGGCATCCACATCTCGCGGCCCGACACAATGGGAAGACCGCGAAGGAGGGGCGTCATCGCACACAAGGGACAGTTCTTCGAGGACGAGATCACCATGCTCAACGGCCTGTACATCACCAGCCGCGCGCGAACCTGGTTGGATTGCGCGCGGAAGATGGACATCGATGAGATCACCGTCGTGGCGGATCACTTGCTCCGAATCCCCAGGCCTGAGTTTGAGAACCGTACAGAGCCATATTGCACGCTTGCCGAGCTTGAGGAGATGCTGGACCGCCATTGGGGAACACCCGGAATCCGAAAGGCGCGCTTGGCTCTGGAGCAGGCCCGCGTTGGTGCCGACTCGGCCCCGGAAACGCGACTGAGGCTGGCACTCGAGCGGGCTGGGCTGCCCACGCCGGAAGTCAACGTGCGCACCGAACTTGGTTCCGGCGTCGTGCGTCAACCTGACCTGGGGTACCTGGAGTGGCGCGTCGCAGTCGACTACGAAGGTGAGGGTCACTCCGAGCCCGGGCAAATCGTGCGGGACATCCAAAAGGAGGAAGACTTCACCCGGGCTGGGTGGATCCTTGTCCGCATCGCAAAGCGCCACATGTCCACGGACGCAGTCACTGCCGTACGCAAGGTCAGCCGGGCGCTTGAGCAGCGCGGCTGGTCACCCAAGTAGGGGACAGCAAACGTTCCTCTGAGCAGTCAGTGGAACGTTTGCTGTCCCCTAGTTGGGCTACGAGAGTTCGCGCTGCTTCGTTTCCGGGGCGAAGAAGGCCATCCACAGCACGGACAACAGCACGAGCCCACCTGCCAGGGCAAAGGACGTCGCCAGCCCGAACTCCGGCCAGAAGAACGAGGCAAACACCAGCGGCCCAAATCCCGCGCCAATGCGGGAGAACGTCGACGCCCACCCGAAGCCCGAACCACGGAGCTCGGTCGGATAGAGCTCGGAAACGTAGGCGTACAGGACGGGGATGGCCACCTGCACCACGAAGCCGAACGTCAGAAGCCAGAACACGGCCGCGGAAGGCACATCAACCACCAGGGCCACGATCACCAGCGTCGCCGCGGACAACGGACCGGTGATGGCCAGAATCCACTTGCGTCCCACGCGCTCCACCAGGACCGCTGCGACTACCACGCCCAAAAGGCCGACGGCGGCCATTCCCGCCGTCGTGACGAACGCCTTGTACTCCTCGAACCCTGCACCAATGAGAATGCGCGGCATCCAGGTAAGGGACAGGTAGTAGACCAGGAGCACGGAGAAGAAGAGTGCCCAGGCGGCTGTGGTGATCTTCCAGTTGAACGTCCAGATGTTGCGGAGCTGGGCCCAAGCACTGCCGGGGGACAGGCGCGGAGCAGCCTGCGGATCGGGGAGACTGTAGGCGCGCGGAGAGGCCCCGGTCGCTTCAACCAGGCCGTCAATCACGGCGGCAGCCTCGGCCCGGCGACCCGCCCGGATCAGGAACAACGGAGACTCAGGCACTGAACGCCGGACCCAGAACACCAGGAGCGCCGGAACCACCATGACCAGCATGGTGAGCCGCCAATCCCCGTACAAAGCCACGAGCCCAGCCGAAACAAAGCCGCACAAAGCAGCACCCACGGGCCACCACCCATCCATGGCCGTCAGCACTTTGCCGCGTTGCTTACGGGGCGTGAACTCACCCACCAGGGCGTAATCCACGGGAATGCACCCGCCCAGCCCGAAACCGGCCATGAAGCGGAAGATGCAGAACCACACGATGTCCGGCGAGAACGCACCCAGGACCGTGAAAATGCTGAAAATCAGGAGGGTGGCGGTGAAGGCCTTCTTACGCCCGATGGTGTCCGCGATGGTGCCCCACGCGAACGCGCCCACAGCCATGCCGATGAGGTTTGCCGTCCCGATCCACGCTGCGTCAGCCGGCTGCAGCGACCAGTGTTTGGACAGCAGCGGGATGAGGATGCCGTTCAGCGTGACATCCCAGGCATCGAACATGAACCCGAGCCCGCCGATCAGGAAAATCCTTCCCTGGACCTTCCACCGCCACGGCAGTTCCTGCACTACTTGCTCGCCGCTGGGTACGGCAGTGTATGTATTCATTGGGCCTCCTGCATGCAACTTTATGCGCTGCGGGGCAACGTTACTTCTGGTTCTCGATGGCCCTACGCAGGAAACCGCCGGCTTCTTCGAGCGACCCCTTGGCCTGAGCGGCGTCGATACCCGTGAGCACCACCAAAATAGCCGCCTTCACCGATCCGCCCACCGAGTCCAGCGCCGCAGCGGCTTCCTCGGCGGAGACACCAGTTGCATGCTGCACGGTGCGCTGGGAGCGGGCCAACAGTTTCTCGTTGGTTGCCCGCAGATCCACCATGAGGTTGCCGTAGGTTTTGCCCAGTTTCACCATCACCAGCGTGCTGATCATGTTGAGGACAAGTTTCTGCGCAGTCCCCGAATTCAGCCTGGTTGAGCCTGCAATGAACTCCGGGCCCACCACCACCTCGATCGCCACATCCGCCAGATGGCTCACGGCCGAGCCCTTATTGCACGCCAGCGACGCCGTAAACGCGCCCTTCTTCCGTGCTTCCTCCAGCGCGCCGATCACGTATGGCGTCCTCCCGGAGGCGGTGATACCCACGACGGCGTCCGCTTCCGTCACGTTGATATCGTGCAGGTCCCGCGCACCGGCGGTTGCGTTGTCCTCGGCATACTCAACGGGCTTCTGGATGGCTTGGGTGCCGCCCGCGATGAGTCCGACGACGAGTCCCGGCGGCGTGCCGAAGGTCGGCGGGCACTCGCTCGCGTCGAGCACACCCAGACGCCCGGCCGTCCCGGCTCCCACGTACAAAAGGCGGCCCCCGCGCTGAAGTCGCTCCGCAACGGCGTCGACGGTTGTCACGATGGCGTCGCTGGCCGCTTCAACGGCCGCGTGAACTCCTGCACTGTGGGCAAGCATGGCGGAAACAAGTTCCTCGGTGCCCAGGATGTCCAGGTCCTTGAGGTTCTCGGCCGCGGCTTCGGTCTGCAGCCCGGCAAGCTCCGTACGGAGGTCCGCGAGTTTGTCCGCGTCAGTCCGGCCAGTTTGTTCCGTCACGGTGGATGTACCTTTCCTGGATGAGCCCGCGGCGCGTCGCAGCGAGGGCAGCGCCGTCCAAGCCATCGCCGAGCGGGGCCACCACCTCAATCCCAGCCGAAGCCAGGGACTTCCGCAAGAGCTCGGCGAAGAACTCTGAACTGACCACGCCTCCCAGCAGCGCAACGCGCGGCGAGGCGTCTTCGCCGCCGGATGCGAGCTGGACCGTGCGGGTCAGGATGCGGCATGCCTGCCCGATGATCTCATGCGCGACGGCGTCACCCGCCTCCGCTGCGTGCAGAACCAACGGGGCGAACCGGGCCATCGCCCTGTACGGGTTTTCCTGTTCCGCCAGCCATCCCGGCAGCTGCTCCGGTGACTCCACCAGAGCCCCGGCCGCAGCCGACAACGACGTGGAGGGGCCGCCGTCGTGCGCTTCAAGAACTGCCTGCAAACCACGTTGGCCGATCCACCGCCCGCTGCCTTGATCGCCAAGGTAGGGTCCCCAACCGTCGGCACGGTGCAGGATGCCGGCCTGGTCAAAACGGAACGCGACGGCGCCTGTTCCCACTATCAACGTAGTTCCGGGCGCGCCTTGGAGAGCACCGAGCTGCGCGGCCGTGGCATCGGAGAGGACAGCCGCTGGGACACCGAACCTCTGAGAGAGCATCGTGGCAAGCTCGCGGGACTTTTCAGCTGATGCTTCCACGCCAGCAACGGCAGCACCGATTCCCGTCAGGGTGCTGACCGGGAGCCCGGGCGGGAACAGGCTGACCGTCTCAAGGAGGAGATCGAACGCTTGGGTGGGCCCGTTGTCCACGTGTACCCCGGCGAAGCCGTGTTGGTTGGCGGCGCCCAGTAGCTCGTCACCGCGGCGCAGTTCCACGCGGCAGCGGCTTTTTCCTACATCGGCGACAAGAATGACCTCATTGGGGGATTCCATGGCTCAACCCTATGTTGCGGGGCCTGGTCTGCGTGCTTAGGCGTGGGCTAGCAGCGCAAAGCGGGCCTCACAAAGGGCAGCCCTCTCGTTGCGAGGCCCGCTCTACGTCCTATTCGTCCGCAATGAAACGCAGACCGGGCCTCGCAACGTCTGTGGAGGAGAAGTCCCAGCACCTCATTGGTGCGATTTCTGTGGATAACTGAATGCGGACCATCGTTTCCCGCGAGCATTGTTCAATGCGGAAACCTAAACCTTTGCCGATAAACGTTGACCCTCGGGGCTTCCTCGTCGCTGAGGCCTACGCCGCTGGTGTGCCTCGTTGGCGGCTCCAAGCCAATGAGCTTGTGACCCCCAGTCGTGGCATTCGACTGGCAAAAGCGGGGGAACGCGATCTTGCCATGCTGGCTCGGCTGCATACGGCTGTCACTCCGAGATGCGCAGTCAGCCACATCACGGCAGCTCTCCTATGGTCAATCCCGCTTCCGATGTACCTGGAAGACGAGGGGGCAACCGGGCCGATCCACGTCACTCGCCGGCACGAGATCGGTCGAGTGAAGCGTCGCGGCGTGGTCGGACATCGGGCGCCGCTCCTGGCTAGGGATGTTCGGGTGGTGAATGGAGTCCAACTCACCTCGCCCGAATGGACTTGGGTCGACCTGGCACGGCATCTTGGGAGGTCATCGCTCGTAGCGGCCGGGGACGCGCTGCTTAAGCGTAAGGAACCGCTCACCTCAATTGAAGCCATTCAAGAAGTCATTGACCGCCGCCCAAAGGTTAAAGGCATTCAGATGGCGCGGGCTATCCTTCCTTTGCTACGAGCCGGTGTCGACTCGCCCCGGGAGTCACGTTTGCGTCTAATGATTCTCGACGCCGGTTTCCCGGAACCTGCCGTAACGCGGCCAGTCTTCGATGATCACGGAAATTACATTTCGACTCCTGACCTGCAATACAAGGAGTACAAGATCGCCCTCGAATACGAAGGCGATCACCACCGATCAGACCCAATCCAATGGGGCAAGGACATTGAACGCGACGACCGGCTGCGGGCGTTGGGCTGGACCGTGCTCCGATTCTCAGACGTCCAGATGAAGGGCGGCTGGGGCCATGCCGAAAAGAAGATCCAGGACGCTTTGCTGTCGCGTGGGTGGCGGCGCCTGCCTTCGTAAGTCGGTGGCTTGCGCAGAGTGGGCCTCGCATGAGTGGGGGTGGATTTGTGGGGCCTGGTCTGCGTGCCTTACCGAAGTGGTGGAGCGCAGAGTGGGCCTCGCAAGGGTGGGGTTGGATTTGCGGGCCTGCTTTGCGTGCCTTACCGAAGTGGTGGAGCGCAAAGTGGGCCTCGCAAGGGTGGGGGTGGATTTGCGGGGCCTGGTCTGCGTGCCATACCGAAGTGGTGGAACGCAGAGCGGGCCTCGCAACGCAGGGGCAGCGACGCAAATCCAGCCGCGCAGCGAAACACGATAAACTCTCCGTATCCCACCCCTACGCGACACCACCCGCGACATCTACGCGAACTAAGACGGAGACTTTTGTGAGCTTGACGCAGCTTGACCGTGTTCCCATCCGCCGTGCACTGATCTCGGTTTACGACAAGACGGGACTGGAGGAGCTCGCGAAGGGCCTGCACGCAGCCGGCGTTGCCATCGTCTCCACCGGCTCCACCGCCAAGAAGATCGCCGCCGCAGGCATCCCGGTCAAGGAAGTCGAAGAAGTCACCGGCTCCCCGGAAATGCTCGATGGCCGCGTCAAGACCCTGCACCCGCGCGTGCACGGCGGCATCCTCGCCGACCGTCGCGTCCCGGCCCACATGGAAACGCTGGCCGGCATGGAGATCGAAACGTTCGATCTCGTGGTGGTGAACCTCTACCCCTTCGTGGAAACCGTCAAGTCCGGCGCTGCCCAGGACGAGGTCGTCGAGCAGATCGACATCGGAGGCCCGGCCATGGTGCGCTCCGCCGCGAAGAACCACGCCTCCGTCGCCATTGTCACGGACCCCAACTTCTACGGTGCTGTTGTCGACGCCGCAGCCCATGGCGGCTTTGACCTGAACACCCGTCGTCGCCTGGCTGCGAAGGCCTTCGCCCACACCGCCAGCTACGACAACGCCGTGGCAAGCTGGACCGCCAGCCAGTTCCTGGACGAGGACGGCGACGGCGTCATCGACTGGCCCGCCTACGCAGGGCTTGCCCTGGAGCGCTCCGAGGTCCTCCGCTACGGCGAAAACCCGCACCAGCAGGCCGCGCTCTACGTGGACAAGGCAGCTCCGGCCGGCATCGCCCAGGCCGACCAGCTCCACGGCAAGGCCATGAGCTACAACAACTTCGTCGACGCCGATGCCGCCCTCCGCGCGGCCTTCGACTTCGCTGAGCCCGCCGTCGCGATCATCAAGCACGCCAACCCGTGCGGCGTTGCTGTCGGCTCGGCTGACGCTGCCGACCCGATCGCCGACGCCCACGCCAAGGCCCACGCGTGCGACCCCGTGTCCGCGTTCGGTGGCGTCATCGCGGCGAACCGCACCGTTACCGCAGGCATGGCCCGCACGGTGGCCGACATCTTCACCGAGGTTGTCATCGCCCCGGACTTCGAGCCGGAAGCCGTGGAAATCCTCTCCAAGAAGAAGAACATCCGCCTCCTCGCCCTGCCCGAAGGCTACGGTCGCTACCCCTCCGAGATGCGCCAGGTTTCCGGTGGCGTCCTGGTCCAGGTGAGCGACAAGGTGGACGCCGACGGCGACAACCCCGCCAACTGGACCCTCGCCGCCGGCGAAGCCGCTGACGAGAAGACCCTTGCCGACCTCGCCTTCGCCTGGACCGCCTGCCGCGCAGCGAAGTCCAACGCCATCCTCCTCGCCGACAACGGCGCGGCAGTGGGCATCGGCATGGGCCAGGTCAACCGCCTCGACTCCTGCAAGCTGGCCGTCGAGCGCGCCAACACGCTGGGCGTCCAGGTGGAGTCCGACGTCGACGGTGCCGGCGGTGCCTCCAACGCCAGTGGTGCCAACGCACCTGAGCGTGCACGCGGTGCGGTCGCAGCCTCGGATGCGTTCTTCCCGTTCGCTGACGGACTGCAGATCCTGATCGACGCCGGTGTCCGCGCCGTGGTCCAGCCCGGTGGCTCGGTCCGCGATGAGGAAGTCATTGCCGCAGCAAACGCTGCCGGGATCACGATGTACTTCACGGGCGCACGCCACTTCTTCCACTAACAGCAGCCCAACGCAACGGCGGCCGCCCCACAAGGGGACGGCCGCCGTCGTATTTAACAGGGACTTGCCAAAAAAGTTACGAAGCCGAGGCGGTGTTGTAGGTGGACTGGATCACGGTGCCCCAGTAAGGGCCGTACATGGTGGTGGAGTTGCTGCCATAGCCGTAGGAGTTGACCGAGTTCTGGTAGCCCGTGGAGCTGTTGCCGATGAACCACGGACCGCCCGAGGAGCCACCGGTCATGTTGCAGGGGATGCCTTGAGTGGCGAACTGCGGGTTGTAGGGATCGTTGGTGGCGGTGCCGGAGCAGCTCTTCAGCGATTCGCCGTTGAAGGGTGAGGCTGCCGGGTAGCCGAAGGACTTGTAGCTCAGGCCGCGGGCGGCATTGAACTGGACACCGGAGGAGCCCACGACGTCGGCGAGCTTCTGGCCGTTGAGGGTGTTCATGACGGCGAAGGCGGTGTCGTACTGCATGTTGCCGTTGGAGGCCCACTGGCTGGGGGAGTACAGCGCCTTTGCCGTCCACTTCCCGTACGGTGCTGCGCCGTTGAGGTAGGCGGGCACGAAGACGAAGTTGGTTGCGTAAGCGCCCGGGCCTTCATTGACGCAGTGGCCGGCGGTGGACACTGTGCTCTTGTTGGCCGCCGTCACGGAGTTGCCGGAGCAGACGTAGTTGGAGCCGCCCAAGGTGAAGAAGATCTTGCCGATGTGCTTGACCGGGGTTTCGCTTTGGTTGACCTTGCGGTCGATGCTGGTGGAGTCAGTGGCCGCGGGCTGGCCGGCGATGCTGCTGATGGCGCCCGGGGCTTCAGTGACCGGGGCTTTGCCGGGGTTGAGCAACCGGCCGCGTTCGAGGGCCTTGGCGCCGAGGATGTCGCCGGACTTGGCATTCTTCATCCGCTCCGGCGTCCAGTAATCTGCAGCGCCGGCGTCGGACACTGCATGGCTGCTGACCGACGCGCCGCCGGAGTCTGCAACCGGTGCTGCGTTGGCGCTGGTGGTTCCAACCAGCGCCAGGATTGCGGCAGCGGACAGACTCAGCAGGCTTGTGGCCAGGGTCTTGGTTTTTGTCACGTTGTTCCTACCTATCGAGGGAGTGAGGCGGCCAGTGATGGCGACCGCCGACTGACGGAATCGAAGCTACCGGTCGTGTGACAAGTTTGTAAAGAGATGTTTCAGAGTTTGTGATAATTTACTGTCACTTGCTTGTCATGCTGACGGAATACGTGGACGACGCCGGCAGGCGGCGGCGGTGGGCGGGTCGCCGTCGGGCGTTAATCACCGGAACCGGGTAACGAACACGTGATCCCGGACACGAAGAACCGCCAAAACGGTCTACTCGGGTAAGTTAGGAGTGTTGAAATATGCAGACTTTCAGGGAGAACCCCGCCAATGGCCAAGATTATCTATACCCACACAGACGAAGCGCCGATGCTGGCAACCTACTCATTCCTGCCGATCGTGGAAGCCTACGCCTCCACCGCAGGAGTAGAGGTTGAGACCCGTGATATCTCATTGGCGGGCCGCATCATTGCCGTCTTCGGCGACTTCCTGACTGAAGAGCAGCGCACGGGCAACGCCCTTGCCGAGCTTGGCGAACTGGCAAAGCAGCCCGAAGCCAACATCATCAAGCTGCCCAACATCAGCGCCTCCGTTCCGCAGCTCAAAGCCGCCATCGCTGAACTCCAGGCCCAGGGCTTCGCCCTCCCGGACTACCCGGACAACCCCTCCTCGGACACCGAGACGGACATCCGCTCGCGCTACGACAAGATCAAGGGTTCCGCTGTAAACCCTGTTCTCCGCGAAGGCAACTCCGACCGCCGTGCACCCCTGTCGGTCAAGAACTACGCCCGTCAGAACCCGCACTCCATGGGTGCCTGGACCGCTGACTCCAAGACCAACGTTGCCACCATGGGCCAGAACGACTTCCGCTCCAACGAGAAGTCCGTTGTCGTCGAAGCCGACGACGCCCTGAGCATCCAGCTGGTCCGTGAAGACGGCACCACCAAGGTCCTCAAGAAGGACTTCCCTGTCCTCGCCGGCGAGGTTGTTGACGCCACCGTCCTGCGCGCTGACGCGTTGGACGAGTTCCTCAAGGCCCAGGTTGCCCGCGCCAAGGAAGAAGGCATCCTCTTCTCCGCGCACCTGAAGGCCACCATGATGAAGGTTTCGGACCCCATCATCTTCGGCCACGTCGTCAAGGCCTACTTCTCCGAGCTGTTCGACACCTACGGCAAGCAGCTCGCAGCCGCCGGCATCAGCCCGAACAACGGCCTCGCAGCCATCCTCAGCGGACTGGAAGACCTCCCTGAGGACGTCCGCGAAGGCGTCAAGGCAGCCATCTCCAAGGGCCTCGAAGACGGCCCGGCACTGGCCATGGTCGATTCCGACAAGGGCATCACCAGCCTCCACGTTCCCTCGGACATCATTGTTGACGCTTCCATGCCGGCAATGATCCGTTCCTCCGGCCACATGTGGGGCCCGGACGGCAAGGAAGCCGACACCCTGGCAGTCATCCCGGACAGCTCCTACGCCGGCGTGTACCAGGTTGTACTGGACGACTGCCGTGCCAACGGTGCGTTCGATCCCACCACCATGGGCACCGTCCCCAACGTGGGCCTCATGGCACAGGCGGCCGAAGAATACGGCAGCCACGACAAGACCTTCGAAATCCAGGCAGCAGGCACCGTCCAGCTCGTGGACAGCAAGGGCAACGTCCTCACCGAACACCAGGTCTTCCCCGGTGACATCTGGCGCGCCTGCCAGACCAAGGACATCCCGGTCCGCGACTGGGTGAAGCTGGCCGTGACCCGTGCTCGCGCTTCCCAGACCCCGGCCGTGTTCTGGCTGGACGAGGGCCGTGCACACGACGCCAACCTCATCGCAAAGGTCAACGAATACCTCAAGGACCACGACACCGAGGGCCTCGAGATCAAGATCCTCTCCCCGGTCGAGGCCACGGCCTTCACCCTGGAGCGCATCCGCAAGGGCCAGGACACCATCTCCGTCACGGGCAACGTGCTCCGCGACTACCTCACGGACCTGTTCCCGATCCTCGAGCTCGGCACCAGCGCCAAGATGCTCTCCATCGTTCCGCTGATCAACGGCGGTGGCCTGTTCGAGACCGGTGCCGGTGGATCTGCTCCCAAGCACGTCCAGCAGCTGGTCAAGGAAAACCACCTCCGCTGGGACAGCCTGGGCGAGTTCCTGGCTCTGGCAGTGAGCTTCGAACACCTGGCCACCACCACGGGCAACGCCCGCGCACAGGTTCTTGCCGACACGCTGGATCGCGCCACCGGCACGTTCCTGCTGGAAAACAAGTCCCCGCGCCGCAGCGTCGGCGAGCTGGACAACCGTGGAAGCCACTTCTACCTGGCCACGTACTGGGCCCAGGAGCTGGCCAAGCAGTCCTCCGACGCGGAGCTGGCAGCAGCCTTCGCACCGATCGCGGACGCCCTGACCTCCAACGAAGAGGCAATCGTCGGCGAGCTTGCCGCAGTCCAGGGCTCCGGCGTCGAACTGGGTGGTTACTACCGTCCGGATGCCGCCAAGGCCGCTGAGATCATGCGCCCGTCGGCTACGTTCAACAAGGTGCTCTCCACCCTGAAGTAGTCCTTGCAAAAAGACCCCGCGGGCATCAAGCCCGCGGGGTCTTTTTGCGTCCCGCCCTTGGAGTTTCTGTACAGATAACGCCCTTAAACGCCCGGCGGTTTCAGGTGGCCAGTGCAACGCCCTGTAGTTGGAGGGTGTCATGGTGAAGAAGAAGTTGCCGTGGTCAGTTCGTGCGTGTGCGTATCGCC
>NZ_JBHVQI010000032.1:0-47430 GCF_042886835.1 Paenarthrobacter sp. NPDC057981 | reverse complement strand
GTCACTTATGGCCCATGTTCACCGCGATTATGGGCCATAAGTGACCCCGCGTTGCTCTTACAAGTGGAGGCGAGACACTGCTTCCTGGCGCATATCCACTTTGCGGACTTTCCCGGACACGGTCATGGGGAAGCTCTCGCGGACGTCGATGTAGCGGGGAATCTTGTAATGCGCCAGCTTGCCCCGGCAGTACTCAGCCAGGCCATCGGCCGTCAAGGGCTCGGCGCCGGGCTTGAGGATGATGCACGCCATCAGTTCCTCGCCGTACTTGGCATCCGGAACGCCGATCACCTGAACGTCCTGGATGGAAGGGTGCAGGTAGAGGAATTCCTCGATCTCGCGCGGATAGATGTTCTCCCCGCCGCGGATCACCATGTCCTTGATGCGGCCTTCGATCACGAGGTAGCCGTCTTCATCCATGCGGGCCAGGTCCCCGGTGTGCATCCACCCGTCAGCGTCGATGGCCTCGGCGGTCTTGTCGGGCTGGCCCCAGTACCCCTGCATCACGGCGTACCCACGGGTGCAGAGCTCACCGATCACACCGCGCTCCACCACCTCCCCGGACCCCGGATCCACAATCCTGCTCTCCAAATGCGGCATGGTCCGGCCCACCGTGGACGTTCGCTGCTCCAGGGTGTCCCCGGCCCGCGTCATGGTGGACACGGGTGAGGTCTCGGTCATCCCGTAGCAGATGGCCACGTCCACCATGTGCATCTCGTCGATCACCCGTCGCATCACCTCGATGGGACACAGTGAACCCGCCATCACACCGGTGCGCAGTGTAGAGAGGTCATAGGAGCCGAAATCTTCCAGCGCCAGCTCTGCGATGAACATCGTCGGCACCCCGTACAGCGAGGTCCCACCGAAATCCTGCACCGCTTCCAGCGCCGCCGATGGGTTGAAACCCCGGCCCGGAATGATCGTGGCGGCCCCGAAGCTGAGCGCATTCAGGTTTCCGATCACCATGCCGAAGCAGTGGTAGAACGGCACCGGTATCACCACGCGGTCGTGCTCGGTGTAACCCAGCAGCCGCCCGATGGAGTGCCCGTTGTTGAGGATGTTGTGGTGTGTCAGCGTCGCACCCTTCGGAAATCCGGTGGTCCCCGAGGTGTATTGCAGATTGATGGGATCGTGCGGGTCCAGTTCCGCCATGCGCTCGCGCAGCGCTGAAAGTCCGACGCCGTCCGCCCGGGTCAGCAGCTCGGCATACGTCAGCTCGTGCCCGGCTTCAGGAACCCCCGCGGTCAGTCCAGCTGCCGGATCGCCGGGAAGGAAGACGATCTCCTTAAGTTCGGGGCAGGTGTCGGCCGCGTCCCTGGCCATACCGACGTAGTCGCTGTTCTTGTCCCTGGGCGCAGTAACCAACATCCGCATGCCGTTCTGTTTCACCACGAATTCCAGTTCATGGCTCCGGTACGCGGGGTTCACGTTGACCAGCACCGCCCCGACCTTCGCTGTGGCGTACTGGAGGATGGTCCACTCGGCACAGTTGGGACTCCAGATGCCGATCCTCTCCCCCTTTGCCACCCCCATGGCGAGCAGCGCGCGGGCGAGGCGATCGACGTCGTCGTTCAACTTCTGGTAGCTCCAGCGGCGGGCGTCACCGCCCGGCGAAGAGGCGGCCTCGATGAGCGCGTCCCGCAAGGGAAACTGGGCGGCGATGCGCTCAAAATTTGCGCCAATGGTCTCTTCGAGCAACGGGACGTCGGTGTCTCCGGCGGTGTAGGACAACATGACGGAACGCTACCAAGCCCTGCCGCGCAACAGAACCGTAACCACCTCCAGGGCTGCCGTGTCCTGCCGGTAGGGTTGAACCCATGAGTGCACCCATTGACCTGAAGGCCACGTTCATCCCTAACGAAGGCGAGTTCTACCGCGTGAAACTCGCGTTGGAAATCGCCATTGACGAGGTAGTCAACGAGCCCGGCTGCATCCGGTACGAACTGACCGAAGCCACCGAAGAAAAGCTCGTTCTCACCGAACGCTGGGAATCCGAGGAACTGCTGGAGAAGCACTCCAAGGGCATCGCCGTCCAGGACCTGAACGAGTCCCTCAGCGCTTTGCTGGCCGAGCCTGTGCAGCTGGAACGTCTCTAGTTCGCCGCTGGTTCGCCAGTTCGCCTTAAACCATCGAGGTCGCCGGAAATTTCCGGCGACCTCGATGTGTTTCCAGCGAACTCGCTGGATGGTGTCTAGTTTTCCTGTGCCTCGGCACGGGACTTGGCAACGTGGGCGTGGACTTCTTCCATGTCCAAGCCCTTTACGGCCTCAATGACCTGTTCAAGCTGCTGGGCGTTCAGGGCGCCGGGCTGCGAGAAGACGAGCACCTTTTCGCGGAAGGCCATCAGCGTGGGGATGGACGTGATCCCGGCTTCCGCTGCTAGCTGCTGCTCGGCTTCGGTGTCCACCTTGGCGAAGAACACGTCGGAGTGCTTTTCCGACGCCGCTCCGTAGGTGGGCGCGAACTGCCGGCAGGGGCCGCACCATGCAGCCCAGAAATCCACGAGGACAATATCGTTCTCCTCGATGGTCGATGCGAACTGTTCACCAGTAATGTCAACTGTAGCCATGCTTCCACCGTACGCGTCCCTGAGCGGTAAGTCGCGCGGAGGGGCACCCTGTTCGCTTCCCGCGTCACCGGGAATAAAAAGTCCGGCGCAGGATCCGGGGACCTATTGATCAGTGCTGAACAAGTGTTTAGCGTATTAAACATGCGTTCAACCGCAGACGATTTAACCACCAGGGCACGAATCCGCGATGCCGCCATCGGCCTCTTTGGTCGTGAGGGTTTTGCCCGCGCAACGGTCCGCGGTGTAGCGACTGCCGCCGGGGTCAGCCCCGGGCTCGTCATCCACCATTTCGGCACCAAGGCCGGGCTGCGCAAGGCCTGCGACCAGCATGTCCTGGCCCAGACAGCCGACCAGGGGCGCGAAAAGTCAGACCCCGGTTCGACTGGCAAACTCATCCAGGACTACTTGAACAACCCGGATCAATACACGGAAGAGATCGCCTACATCCGCCGCAGTCTGGCCGATGAATCCGAAGCTGGTGACGCGTTTTTTGACGCGGTCGTAAAACAGAGCGAGGACATCATCCTCACCGGCATCGCCGCGGGCACCATACGGGAATTCGACGACGTCCGGTCCATTGCGTTGGTGATCGCCTCCAACAGCCTGGCGATCCTCATGCTGGGTCGTCATCTCTCACGAACCCTCGGAGTCCCGGCACCCGAACCCAACGGCATTGGCCCAGACCTTCTGCGCCAGCTCACCCTGCCTCTTCTCGAGATCTATACCCACGGTTTCTATGCTGACGCGCGTTTCCTGAACGCAGCCCGCGAAGCCATTGAAGGAAACACCAACAACGGAAGGGAGCATGCCCCGTGACCCAAGCAATCGTCGTCGAGGGGTTGCGAAAAAAGTTCGGACAGCGCGAGGTCCTGCACGGATTGGATTTCGCTGTGGAGTCAGGGACAGTCTTCGGCGTGATCGGGCCGAATGGGGCGGGTAAAACCACCACAATGCGCTGCCTGTTGGACATCATCCGGCCCAGCGCCGGTTCCATCTCCATCCTGGGTCAGGATCCCAGGCGGTCGGGAACCGCCTTGCGACGGCGGATCGGGTACCTCCCTGGCGAGCTGCATTTGGAGAACCGCACCACAGGCCGCCGGATGCTGGAACATTTTGCCGCCATCAGCGGGCCTGTGGACCAGCGGCACGTCAACTCTCTCGCCGACCGGCTGCAGCTGGACCTGGACCGCCAGACCCGCAAGCTGTCCAAGGGCAACAAGCAGAAACTCGGGCTGCTGCAGGCATTCATGCACAAACCCGAACTTCTCATTCTGGACGAACCCACCAGCGGCCTGGATCCCCTGGTCCAGCAGGTCTTCCACGCCATGGTCCGCGAAGCCGTGGACGACGGGGCCACAGTCTTCCTCAGTTCGCACGTGCTGAGCGAAGTCCAGCAGGCCGCGGACGCCGTCGCCATTCTTCGCGACGGCGGAATCGTCACGGTTTCCACTGTGGAGGCCCTCCGGACAGCAGCGGTAAGGCAGCTTCGCTTCAACAGCACCGGAACAGAAGCGCACGACGTCGGTGCGCTGCTGGCCAGGGTGCCGGGGGTCGCCAATGTGGCGGTCCGGGAGCTGACGCCCGACGGGCATGCCGCGGGGACGGTCGAAGCCACGGCCACGCTGTCCGGCCCCGTCCAGCCCCTGGTCCAGGAGCTGGCCAAGCTGAACCTGACGGACCTGGTGTTGGAGGAGCCGGATCTGGAGGAAGCTGTCCTGACGCTCTACACGGGCGACGAAAGTCCTTCCACCCATGAAGAATCACGGCATAGAGCCCTTAAGCAACCGGAAGGAGCCCACCATGCCTAGGCCGCTGCCGCTGTTCACGAAGGCACTGACGGATTCGTGGCGTTCGACCCTGGCTTGGGCTGTGGGTTTGACTGGCGCCATCATGCTGTACCTGCCCCTGTATCCCTCCATCGGCGGCAGCTCCCAGATGCAACAAATGATCGATGCCCTCCCCCAAGGCATGACCAAGGCCTTGAACTACGATCAAATCGCTACCGGTCCGGGCTACACCCAGGCCACGTTGTTCGGGCTCATCGGGTTCCTGCTGATGTCCATGGCCTCCGTGGGTTGGGGCGCGGCAGCAGTGGGCGGCGACGAGGAGTCCGGGCTCCTGGAGCTGACCTTGGCCCATAGCGTCACGCGCGTACAGATCGTGCTGGAGCGGGCCTTGGCGCTGATCGTTCGCATCGCGATCCTCACTGCCCTTGTCTTCGTGCTGGTGCTGGTACTGAACGGGCCCGCCCAGCTAAGTATCGACGTCGGGCATCTTGCCGGCGCGGTGCTGCTGTTTGCTGCCTTGGCCCTGCTGAGCGGTACCGCCGCGTTGTTTGTCGGCGCGCTCAGCGGAAGGAAGGTGTATGGAGTCGCTGCCGGCGCCGCAGTTGCGGTCCTCGGCTACGTTTTCAACGCCGTCGGCCGGCAAAGCCCCAACGTGGACTGGCTGCTGAACCTTTCCCCGTATCACTGGGCTTATGGCAATTCACCGGTGGCCAATGGGGCCGACTGGGGCGCGGTGACCGGGCTGTACGCCATTTCGGTTGCCCTCATTGCGCTGGGAGCCTTTGCCCTGCAACGCCGGGATGTCGGGGTCTAACTCCACACGTGAGGCGCGGGACGGCGGGCCCCAGGCAGTCCGTTGTTCCCGCGCCATTCATGGATCCACTCCGGCAGTTCAAGATCGGCCGGCGGTGCGCCAAACTCAGCGATGATTTCTTCCTGGGTCACCGGCTTGCCTTTGGCGACCAGGCGCGTGGCGATGTAGCCGCGTGCGTAGATCTCTCCATCCACCACCATGCGCTGCTCGAAGTAGATGGCTTTCGTGTCCAGGCCGATGATGCGGGTTTCAATGGTGTAGCGCTGCCACAGCTGCAAGGACTTCCGGAAGGCGATGGTCTCCCCTGCTGCAACAGGGCTCCAGCCCCGCTTACGCATTTTGCCCCAGACCCCGCTGCGCACCATGAGGTCGAAGCGACCCAGGTCCATCAGGGAAAAGTACATGCCGTTGTTGACGTGCAGGGCGATGTCAATGTCCGTGGGCAGCACACGCAAAGGCAGCGAAGATTCTTCCCAAACACCCAACGGCGAGCGCTTGGGGGACGTGAACAGCAGCATGAGGGTACGGATAAGCAGGTGCATGGCAGCTATGTTACCCGTGGGTAACATGCAACGGAAGGTACCGACCGCGATGTGGGACGCCCTTTTGGCGGCCGCGCCCTTGCACCCATTCGGCCAGTTTTATGTCCAACGATTGCACTAACGTTTACCGCAGGTTCACGAAAGACGTGCACAATATCTGGAACTCGTATTGGAAGAACACATCAGGGGGATCCCTTTGAGTACGCTGCAAACCACCCGGCCCCACGGCGACGTCTGGCCCGAACTCCAACGCCACCAGGCGGTGGTGCTCCAGGACGCCCGCGGGAACCGGATTGAGGGAACCCTGGACGGCATGACCGATGACCGCAGCACCCTGTGGATCCAACTCAAGGGTGGCCTGGGACGCCAGCTGATCCACCACCTGGACGGCTATTGGCTGGAAACAACCGTCTGATTCTCCTTCCGCAGGCCCCGCCTGTGGCTAGGATTCCGATATGACTCAAGCGCGATACCGGGACCTCGTGGAATGGCCACTCATGGCCACGGCATTGATTTTCCTTACCGCCTACGCCTGGCAAGTCATCGGTCGCGTCGACGGTGAATCGTCAACCCCGTTGGAGGTGATCCTCTGGATCACCTGGGGAATCTTCGCCGTTGACTACTTCATCAACCTCTGGCTCGCCGAAGACCGCATGCGATGGTTCCTGTGGAATCTCCATGAACTCCTGATCGTGGTGCTTCCCTTCTTCCGGCCACTGCGGTTGTTGCGCCTTGTCACCCTGCTTTCGGTGCTACAGCGGACCGTGGGCGAAACCCTCCGGGGACGCGTGGCAACCTACGTCGCCGGAGCGGCAGCCATGCTCATCCTCGTTGGAGCCCTTGCCGTCCTCGACGTCGAACAGGGCGCCCCCGACGCCAAGATCCTGACCTTCGGGGACGCGGCCTGGTGGGCGGTCACCACCATCACCACCGTGGGCTACGGTGACCTGTATCCGGTGACACCGATCGGCAGGGTGGTGGCCGCAGCCCTCATGATGAGCGGCATCGCTGTCCTGGGTATCGTCACTGCTTCCATCGCATCCTGGCTGGTGCAGCGGATCGAGGAGAACGCCGAAGGCGTGGCGGCCGCTACCGGCGAGAAGGTGGCGGCGGCCGAAGAGCCCGTTCGGGCAGAAGTGGCTGACTTGGTCAAGGAGATCGCGGCCTTGCGGCTCGAAATCGCGGAGCTCCGGAAAATCTCCGAGAGCCGGTGAGCGGCCGGTTCCGACGCCCGCGCAGGGACGGTCCGTCACCACCACCTTTGAGCATTCAAGCCCCGTGGCACGCAGTGGTCTGCGGCGCGCCGCCCGGCTCGCAGGATGAAAGTGGGTGGCAGCCGCACCCCTCGGCCCGATTGAAATCCCCCAGTATGCAAAAAAATCCCCGGAACCAATGGTTCCGGGGATTTTCCTTGGGTGGCAGATGAGGGATTCGAACCCCCGTAGGCGTTGCCAGCTGATTTACAGTCAGCCCCCTTTGGCCGCTCGGGTAATCTGCCGAACTTCAAAAGAAGATCACTTCCGGAAGACCATTTCTTTCGATCCGGTAACCGAAGGCAGAGACAACCTTACAGAACTTTCCACGAAGAATCTAATCGGACGTCAGAGGCCGGGATTTCATGGGATTTCAGGCTTCTCCGAGGATCCTGCCTGCCAGTTTCGCCTCGAACTTCTCGGCCTGTTCGGCGGTGATCTGGTTCAGCTGCACGGCCCGCTGGAGATCTGCATGGACGCCATCCATGCGGGAAGTCGCGTCAGGAACCGGGCTCAGCACGATCGAGGCCGCCACCGCCGCCGCCGCTACTGCACTGGCAGCAGCTACCGCGGCCGTTCCAATGGAACCTGCTGCTGCTGAGGCGGACTTGCTGATGGACTGGACGGCCTTGGTGCTCATGCTGATCCTCCGGACGAAGTGTCTTCCAACTGGTACAACTCTGGGCCGCGTACCTCGGTTCCCACCCTGCGTGTGCTGTGAGCGAACTGTGAAAGCCCGACACCGTCCCAACCGTCGCCTTCCGTACTAGGCTGGATGCCAGACCCAACCGCCCTCACAGGGCCCCCAACCTAAGGAGAGTCATGGCAGGCGAATCCACATTCGACGTCGTCAGCAAGGTAGACAAGCAAGAGGTCGCCAACGCACTGAACCAGTCACAGAAGGAAATCGCGCAGCGGTACGACTTCAAGGGCGTCGGCGCAGAGATCGACTTCAGCGGCGAAAAGATCCTCATGAAGGCCAACTCGGAAGACCGTGTCCTTGCAGTCCTGGACGTCTTCCAGTCCAAGCTGATCAAGCGCGGCATCTCCCTGAAGTCCCTGGACCAGGGCGAGCCCTACCCCTCGGGCAAGGAGTTCCGCCTGGAGTGCAGCATCAAGGAGGGCATCGCCCAGGACATCGCCAAGAAGATCAACAAGATCATCCGCGATGAAGCCCCCAAGTCCGTCAAGTCCCAGATCCAGGGCGACGAACTCCGCGTGACCTCCAAGTCGCGCGACGATCTACAGGAGACCATGGCCATCCTCAAGAAGTTCGAAGAGGCCGACCTCCAGTTCGTGAACTTCCGCAGCTAACGGTGCTCCGGCCGCGTGATTGCTGGGCGCCCGCGCCCGGCGCTCCCGCGCCTCGGCGGCGCAAAAGCCGGGATGCACGCCCCTTCCAGGGCATCGCATCCCGGCTTTTTGCTGCCCGTAACTACAGCGACTGTCGTAAATTACGGCACGATTAGTTTGCGTAATAGCCAACGCACAGTATTCTTCTTCCTTAGGCGAGCCTAAGTACGGCTCCCCTTAGCGAAAGAACTCTCCACATGACCGCCAACTTCCTGATCGGCCTGCGCGAAGGCCTCGAGGCCTCACTGATCGTGGTCCTGCTGATGGCTTATCTCATCAAGACCGGGCGGCGGCACCTCATTCCGCGCCTCTGGGCAGGGGTGGGCGCAGCCATTGCCATCTCCTTCGGCTTCGGCGCCCTGCTGACTTTCGGCCCGCGGGGCCTGACGTTCGAGGCACAGGAAGCCATTGGCGGCGGGCTGTCCATCGTTGCCGTGGCCTTGGTGACGTGGATGGTCTTCTGGATGGCCCGCACCGCGCGCAGCCTCGGCGGCGAACTCCGCTCCCAGGTGGATAAGGCGGCCGACGGCGCCGCCTGGGGCCTTGCGCTCGTGGCGGCACTGGCCGTGGGCCGCGAAGGACTCGAAACCGCGCTCTTCATCTGGGCCGCAGCCCAAGCCACGGGAGAAACCACGCTGCCGCTCCTCGGGGCTCTGCTCGGACTGGTAGCGGCTGCCGGATTGGGATACCTGCTGCACCGGGGAGTCCTCAAGGTGAACCTGGGTCGCTTCTTCACCTGGACCGGCGTAGGCCTGATCGTCATCGCGGGCGGAGTGTTGGCCTACGGTGTCCACGACCTTCAGGAAGCCGGCATCCTCCCGGGCCTCCACAACCTGGCCTTCGATGTCTCAGCCGCCATCCCGCCGTCGTCCTGGTACGGCACGCTGCTCAAAGGCACCCTGAACTTCTCCCCCGCCACCACGTGGCTGGAAGCAGCAGCCTGGCTGCTGTATGTAGCCCCGGTGCTGTTCTTCTACATCCGGGCCAACCGTTCGTCCCGGCCGAAGGCCACCAGCACCATTTCAGCTCCCGCAGTCGCAGCACAGCCTTAGAGCCCTCCCCGACTTGGCCGCAGGGCCACCCCGCACACTCCGTAGACAAAGGATTCCCCATGCCCGCTTCACCCAAGCTCCGCAGAACACTTGCCGTGATTGGCGCCGCAGCAGCAGTGCCGCTGGTCCTTTCCGGTTGTACCGACAACGCGAAGACCACGGCTGCAACGGACGGTCCCATCCAGGTCAGCAGCACCGCCAACGAGTGCAAGGTGTCCACGACCAGCGCTTCAAGCGGCAACCTCACCTTCGCGGTGAAGAACGAGGGCACCGAAGTCACCGAGTTCTACCTGCTGGCCGAAGACGGACTGCGGATCATTGGCGAAGTGGAAAACATCGGCCCGGGTATCTCGCGCAACCTGGTAGTCACCGCTCCCGCAGGCAAGTACACCACCGCGTGCAAGCCCGGCATGCAGGGCGACGGCATCCGTGCCTCCTTCGAGGTCAAGGAATCCGGCAACAAGCCCAGCGTGGACGCCGATCTGCAGAAGCTGGTGGACACCGGAACGCAGCAGTACGCCGCCTACGTCAAGGACCAGACCGAACAGCTCGTCACCGGCACCAAGGCCTTCGCCGAGGCATTCGCCGCCGGCGATGCCGCCAAGGCCCGCGAGCTCTACGCAGCAACCCGCATGCACTGGGAACGGATCGAACCCGTCGCTGAGTCCTTCGGCGACCTCGACCCCAAGCTGGATGCCCGCGAAGCAGACCTTGAGCCTGGCCAGGAATGGACCGGCTGGCACCGCGCAGAAAAGGACCTCTTCCCGCCGGCAGGCTACACAGCGATGACCGCCGCAGAGCGCACCGCCATCTCCACTCAACTCGTTGCCGACACCGAAGACCTGGCCACTCGCACCCGCACCGTGGAACTCACGGCGGACAAGCTGGGCAACGGCGCCAAGGAACTCCTGGACGAGGTTGCCACCGGCAAGGTCACGGGCGAAGAAGAGATCTGGTCCCACACCGACCTCTGGGACTTCCAGGCAAACGTTGACGGCGCCCGCATCGCGTTCGAAAGCCTGAAGCCGGCCCTGGAACAGAAAGATGCAGAGCTCTCCAAATCCTTGGATGAAAAGTTCACCGCACTGCAGGCCGAGCTGAAGAAGCATGCAAAGGGCGATGGCTTCGCCTACTACAACGAGCTCAGCCCGGAGCAGGTACAGGCTCTGGCATCGCTGGTCGACTCGCTGGGTGAGCCCCTCTCCAAGCTCACCTCAGCCGTGGTGCTGTGAGCGGCTGCCCTTTCGGCCACACCGGTGAGCCGGCCGACGTCGGGCGTTCCGGTGAGCCGTCCGACGTCGTAAGGTCCCAAGAGGCGTCCGACGGCGGTACGGCGGCTGCCGCTGATACCGGCGCCGCACGGATGTCGCGCCGGGGCCTGCTCTCCCTCGCGGGCGTGGGCGGTGCCGGAGCTGTGGCCGGGCTCGCCGCAGGCTTCCTGGGTCATGACGCGGTGGCGACGGCGGCAGCACCCTCAGTGCCTTCCGCCGGGGATGCCGTGGTTCCTTTCTTTGGCGATCACCAGGCGGGCATCACGACGCCTGCCCAGGACCGTCTGCATATGGCTGCGTTCGACGTGACCACCGAAGACCGCAAGGAGCTGATCAAGCTCCTCAAGGAATGGACTGCCGCGGCGCAAGCAATGACTGCCGGCAATCCAACCGGCAAGACCGGTGCCGTCGATGGCCCGTACGACGCCCCGCCGGAAGACACTGGCGAGGCCTTGGATTTGGCAGCTTCCAAGCTGACCCTGACGTTTGGCTTTGGCGCAGGCTTGTTCGAGAAGGATGGCAAAGTCCGGTTCGGTCTGGAGGGCCGGCGTCCGGAGGCCTTGATCGAACTTCCCCACTTCCCAGGCGATGATCTGCAGCCCGGGCGAACAGGGGGCGACCTCGTGGTCCAGGCCTGCGCGGATGATCCGCAGGTGGCCGTCCACGCGATCCGCAACCTGGCGAGGATCGGATTCGGAAAGGTCCGCGTGCGGTGGTCCCAGCTCGGGTTCGGACGCACTTCCTCGACCTCAAGGGCACAGGTGACACCCCGAAACCTGTTCGGCTTCAAGGACGGCACCAACAACCTCAAAGTAGAGGACAACGCCCTCCTCGACGAGCACGTTTGGGTGGCGGGCGGTGGCCCCGTGGCCGAGCAGTGGATGGCCGGTGGCAGTTACCTGGTGGCGCGGCGAATCCAGATGCACATCGAAATCTGGGACCGTACCTCGCTGCGGGAGCAGGAAGGGCTGATCGGTCGCACCAAGGGCGCGGGGGCTCCCCTGTCCGGAGGAGACGAGTTCAGCACGCCGGACTTTGCCATGGCCGGACGCAATGGCGAGCCGTTGATCCCCATGGATTCACACATGCGCCTGGCCCATCCGGACCAGAACAACGGCGTCCGCATGCTGCGCCGCGGCTACAACTTCACCGACGGCTCGGACGGACTCGGGCACTTGGATGCCGGCCTGTTCTTCATCGCGTTCGTCAAGGATCCGCGAACCCACTACGTCCCCATGCAGCTGGCCTTGGCCAAGGGCGACACCTTGTCCGTGGAGTACCTCAAGCACACCGGTTCGGGCTTGTTTGCGGTGCCTCCGGGCGTGCAGGCCGGTGGGTACATCGGCGAAGGGCTGTTCGCGTAGTCCTTGGCTGGCAGCAATTCCGTTGCAGACCCGCTTCTGCGTCGTTGGGCAACAACGGAAAAGCGGTTTTAGAACGTGATGAGTCCCTATGACAGCGGCCGCCCCGCCATTCTCTCCAGCCGGCTGATGCGTTCCTTCATGGGCGGGTGGGTGGAGAACATGCGCCGCATGCCGCCGCCCCTGAAGGGGTTGGCGATCATCAGGTGCGAGGCATTGACGAGCCGTTGGTCCTGCGGAAGAGGCAACTGACTCACCCCGGACTCGATCTTGCGCAGGGCCGAGGCCAGCGCCAGGGGATCGCCAGTGAGCTCGGCGCCGTCCTCGTCGGCGTCAAACTCCCGGGTGCGCGAAATCGCCATTTGGATGAGTGAGGCCGCAAAGGGTGCCAGTAGCGCCATGGCGATGGTCGCGAGGGGGTTTGCGTTGCGCCGGTCGCCACCGCCAAAGATCAGCAGCATCTGGCCAACCGAGGTGATCACGCCAGCCACAGCCGCAGCCACCGAGGACGTCAGGATGTCGCGGTTGTAGACGTGCATCAGCTCATGCCCCAGCACGCCCCGAAGTTCCCGCGCGTCCAAAAGATGCAGGATTCCCTCTGTGCAGCACACGGCGGCGTTCTTTGGATTGCGACCGGTAGCGAAGGCGTTGGGCGTCATGGTGGGTGACAGGTAGATCCGCGGCATGGGCTTGTTGGCCCGGACGGACAGCTCCCGGACGATCTGGTACAGCTGTGGCGCCTGGGCCTCGGTCACGGGGTACGCGGCCATGGAGCGGATGGCGATTTTGTCACTGTTCCAGTAGCCATAGGCAGTTGTACCGACGCCGATCAAGGCCATAATCCAGATGGGGGCGGTGCTGCGGGTTCCTGAGGCGATGATGGCACCCAAACCCAACAACACCGCCCACAGCACGCCGAACAGTGCCGCGGTTTTGAGTCCATTGTTGTGTTTGTGCACGTTGCCCTCGTTCTCTTTCTTCGCCTCTTGCCGGGGTTCTTTCACGTTAAACGTCGACGCCGGTCGCCCTGTTCCGGCGCCTACGGCACCGGCGGCTACGGCACCGGCGGCTACGGCACCGGGTGCTTCGAATCGTAGGCGACGAACCCGGGTTGGATACGCGAGGCAAGCCACGCCAGCACGATGCATAGAACGCCGCCAAGCAGCAGCACGCCGCCCTCACTGAGGAACTTCGTCACTCCACCGGCGAGCATGTCCCCCACCCGCGGCCCGCCCGCGACCACCACAATGAACACCCCTTGCAGCCGCCCGCGCAAGTGGTCCGGGGTGGCGGCTTGGAGGATGGTGGTTCGGAAGACAGCACTCACGGAGTCGGAAATGCCGGCGAGCGCACAGCAGAGCGCCGCCGGTATCAGCCAGGGCGTGGTTCCGTTACGTCCGGAGTCGCCGGCCAGGAGCACCACCAGGCCAAAGCCGGCAATCGAGGCACCCCAGCCCATCACCGACCACACCACGGCACTGCCCTGCCGGCGCACCCTGCCCAACGGCCCTGAGAACAGGCCGGCAAGGAACGCCCCCACGGCCGTGGACGCAAGCAGCATGCCGACAGTGGTCTCCCCTCCCCCAATCATCACGGCTCCAATGGCGGGCATCAGCGCCCTGGGTTGTGCACAGATCATGGCGATCAGGTCAATCACGAAGGTCATGCGGACATTCGGCCGCCCGCCCAGGAAGCGGAAGCCTTCCACCACTGAACGGAATCCGGGCCGCACAGCGTCCTTGGAGGGCGGCAAGGGCGGCAGCTTGAAGAGCCCCCACAGGGCAAAGGTAAAGCTGATGACGTCAATCGTGTAGGTCCAGCCAAACCCGATGGTGGCCACGAGGACCCCCGCCAACAGGGGTCCCGCGGTCATCGAGAGGCCGAATGTCAGCATGTTCAAGGCATTGGCAGCCGGCAGCAGGTCTTTGCGGACCAGGAGGGGAATAATTGCGCTTCTGGCCGGACCGTTGATGCCCTGCGCCCCGCTTTGGATGGCCACCAACGCGTAGAGCACCCAGATGTTGCCGATCTCCAGCCACGCCTGCAAAGCCAGCCCGGCCGTGGTCAGCCAGAGCACCAACGAAGCGATCAAGGCGACTTTCCGGCGATCGTAGGCATCGGAAATGGAGCCGCCGTAGAGACCTGCAATCACCAACGGAACCAGCGCGAAGATGCCGAGAAGTCCTACATACAGGCTTTCCTGGGTCAGCCGGTAAACCTCCAGGCTGACGGCCACAAGGGTCAGTTGGGTGCCGATGGCTGCAACGGATGCCCCCAGCCAGAGCCGGCGAAAAGCAGGACTCTCCCTGAGCGGAGTAATGTCTGCCAGTAGTTTTGCCACCGTCCAACCCTAACCAGCCCCGGGGCTTGGTAGGCTCACCCCGGGGAAGGAGTTGACATGGTCATGTCGCGACGTTTGCTGTACCGTTCGGACTTTTGGGAGATCGCCCGGCCACGCCACCCCCTCACAGCCGGACATGTGGTGATCCGCTTGTCCGATCCCTCCATCGACTTCGCGCTCCCGTCAGCAGCGGATTGGCTTCTCTGCCACCATCTTGCGCGCACAGCCCTGGCGAAGGTGCTCGGAGCCGGCCGGTTCGCGGTCATGTTCGCCTACCAGTGGCACCCCTTGGGAGCCGGGCTGGGTGAACCGGTGGCGGAGTCGTCCACGCCGACGTTCCACCTCTTCGGTCGTTGGTCTGGAGAAACCACGACGCCGGGACAGCAGCTTTCGCTGCCGGCCCACCGTCGGGCGGTGCTGCCGGAGTCCGGGCTCGAGGTGACCGACAGGTCGATACGCGAGGTGCTCCGCAGTGAGCGGCCCACAGCGGACCGGGTCGTCGAACACGCGGCGGAGGCCGCCGTCGTACCTGTCCTTGAACCCGCCCTTCTGACCCGGACCATTACGGCGGCACCCCGCCACACGGTGATCGAGCCCGTGGGAGGTGCGGCGTCGATCCGTGAGTTCAGGCCGGCTGATCTCCTTGCCATCGCCGCGTCGCTGCGTGCCTTGCCACTATCCGCCGGCGTCAGCGGCTTCAGTTGCTTGGCACTCGAATCACCAGCACCGGAGACGCCGCTGCGTCTCCACGCGCTGGGTCGGTCCGCGGCTGAAGATGTGAACCCGCTCTTGGAATTATTACGTTCACCGGAAGTTAGCCTCGCCTTATTGTGAACTTGTCAAAATAAGTGTTTGAATGGATGCATGACAGATCACACAGCTGAGCAGCAAGCATGGGCAGCAGCCCTGCATGCCCATGGCCGGCGTGTGACCAAACAGCGGCTTGCAGTGCTCGCCGCCGTCCAGCACCATCCGCATTCCCCGGCAGAAGGCATCCTTGCCGCTGCCCGCGAAGAACTTCCCGAACTGACGGCGCAGTCTGTTTATGTGGTTCTCAGCGACCTGACGGATCTGCAGATGCTGCGCCGCTTCGAGCCTCCACACTCCCCGGCGCTCTATGAAACCCGGGTTGGCGACAACCACCACCACGCCGTCTGCATCAGCTGCGGCAAGGTGGAGGACGTGGACTGCGCAGTGGGACATGCACCGTGCCTCACTCCGCACTGGAACGAGAATTCCAAGCCCATGACCATCCAGATCGCAGACGTCCTCTATCAGGGCATCTGCCAGGACTGCCAAGCCAAACAACAGCTTCCCGTACTACCTTCCGTAACCCAGAAATAAGAAAAAGGAGAATGATGACCGCGAACATCTCGACCACACAGTCGGGTGCCCCTGTCACTTCCGACGCGCACTCCAAGTCCGTCGGCGCTGACGGTGCCATCATCCTGACCGACCACTACCTGGTGGAAAAGCTCGCACAGTTCAACCGCGAGCGCGTCCCGGAGCGTGTTGTGCACGCAAAGGGTGGCGGCGCTTTCGGTACGTTCAAGACCACCTCCGACGTTTCCGCCTACACCAAGGCAGCTTTCCTTCAGCCGGGCGCCGAGACGGACATGCTGATCCGTTTCTCCTCCGTTGCGGGCGAGAACGGTTCCCCCGACACGTGGCGCGATCCCCGCGGTTTCGCCGTGAAGTTCTACACTTCCGAGGGCAACTACGACCTCGTGGGCAACAACACCCCCGTGTTCTTCATCCGCGACGGCATCAAGTTCCCGGACTTCATCCACTCGCAGAAGCGCCTCCCGGGTACCCACCTGCGCGACGCCGACATGCAGTGGGACTTCTGGACCCTCTCTCCCGAGTCCGCACACCAGGTCACCTGGCTCATGGGCGACCGTGGCCTGCCGGCTTCCTGGCGTGAAATGCAGGGCTACGGCTCGCACACCTACCAGTGGATCAACGCCGCTGGTGAGCGCTTCTGGGTCAAGTACCACTTCAAGTCCAACCAGGGCGTCAACTCCATCACCGGCGACCAGGCTGAAGAGCTGGCCGGTTCGGATGCAGACTTCTACATCCGCGACCTCTCCGAGAACATCGAGGCCGGCAACTTCCCCTCGTGGGAACTGCACGTCCAGGTCATGCCTTACGAGGACGCCAAGACGTACCGCTTCAACCCGTTCGACCTCACCAAGGTCTGGCCGCACTCGGACTACCCGCTGATCCACGTGGGCACCATGGAGCTGAACAAGAACCCGGAGAACTACTTCGCGCAGATCGAGCAGGCCACCTTCGCGCCGTCGAACTTCGTGCCGGGCATCGCTGCTTCCCCGGACAAGATGCTGCAGGCCCGCATCTTCTCCTACGCCGATGCGCACCGTTACCGCGTGGGTACCAACCACGCCCAGATCCCGGTGAACCAGCCCAAGAACCAGGTCAACAACTACAGCCAGGATGGCCAGGGACGTTACCTGTTCAACTCCCCGTCAACTCCGGTCTACGCACCGAACTCGGTCGGTGGCCCGGCAGCTGTCGAGCCCACCTCCCCCGCCGGTGGCTGGGAGAACGACGGCGAACTCACCCTCTCCGCGCACACCCTGCACGCTGAGGATGACGACTTCGGCCAGGCCGGTACCCTGTACCGCGAGGTCTACGATGAGGCCGCAAAGGCACGCTTCCTCGACACCATCACCGGTGCCGTGGGTGGCGTGAAGAACGCCGACATCAAGGAACGCGCCATCCAGTACTGGACCAACGTTGACGCCGAACTCGGCGCCAAGCTCCGCGCCAACCTCGGCGCTGGCCAGACCACGTCCGACGCCGAAGCAGCCAACAAGCTCTAAGCGTCCAGCTTTCCAAGAACACCCCGCTGCGGATCATTCCGCCGCGGGGTGTTCTTTTTGTTTCCACATAGGCGTTTGTTTCCACATAGCTGGCTCTACCTATGGCTGATCAGTCCTGGGGATTCATAGGATCCCTTCATGGACACATTCACAGGCATTCAAACGGCCGCTTTCCGCTTCTACGAGGACCTTGAAGAGAACAACAACCGCGAGTGGTGGCTGGAGCATAAAAGCACGTACGACGCCGAGGTCAGGGAGCCGCTGACAGCTCTCCTTGCGGAGTTGGAGCCCAGGTTCGGGCCGGCAAAGATCTTCCGCCCCAACCGGGACATCAGGTTCTCCCAGGACAAGTCGCCCTATAAAACGGCTCAGGGCGCCTTTGCCGCCACCCAGGAGGGCGTTGGCTACTACGTGCAGATCAGCGCCGACGGGCTCCTCATTGGCGGCGGTTACCACTCCCACACGCCTGCGCAGCTGGCCCGCTTCCGGGCAGCAGTGGATGCTCCCGAGAGTGGTCTGGAGCTGCAAAAGATCATCGACACCGTAGCGGCAGCAGGATTCGCGATTGAAGGCGAGAAGTTGAAGACCATTCCCCGCGGTTTCGACAAGGACCATGCGCGGGCGGAGTTGCTCAAGCACAAGTCGCTGTCGGCCGGGGTGGAGGTGGGGCAGCCGGAATGGTTGTCCACTGCTGCGGCCAAGGACGAAATCGCTGCCCGCTGGGAGGTGCTGAGGCCTTTGGTGCAATGGGTCGGCGAGCACGCGGCACCGTGAGGTGTACCGGCGGGGTTCGAACCGTCCGGGACGCAGGAACGCCCGGAAACCATTGGTTCCCGGGCGTCCCGTGATGCAAGAGCAGGCAGCTGTCTGACAGGCAACCCACTTCTGGGTCAGCGCGTGGACTGAGGGGTCAGACCTTGGAGAAGTTGTCTTCGTCCTCGTCGCCTTCGGCCTGGCGGCTCTCACTCGCTCCATTGACGGAGGCCTTGGCGGACGCGAACTTTTCGTTGAGCCTGGAGTGGCGCTGGCCGTAGGAGAAGTAGATCCCCATGCCAATCACCAGCCAGATCGCGAAGAAGATCCAGGTTTCCACGGCCAGGTTGGTCATGAGGTAGAGGCACAACACTGCGGAGACCCATGGCAGGACCTTGCCGAAGGGTACGCGGAAGGCGGGTTTGAGGTCGGGACGCTTCCTGCGGAGCACCAGGATGCCCAAGCTGACCATCACGAAGGCGGAGAGCGTTCCGATGTTGATCATTTCTTCAAGGAGATCAACCTTGGTTACGCCTGCGACGATGGCAACAGCAGCACCACAGATGATCTGCAGGCGGGCAGGAGTGGCCCTCTTGTCGCTCGTCTTTGACAAGGAGCGGGGAAGCAGTCCGTCGCGGCTCATGGCGAGGACCACGCGGGACAGGCCCATGAGGAGGACCATGATCACGGTGGTCAGGCCTACCAGGGAGCCGAAAGCGATGACCTTGGCTGCGTCGGTGTTGCCCACGGCTTCGAAGGCTGTTGTCAGCGTCGGGTTCTTGACCTCTGCCAGTTGCGTGTAGGAGACCATGCCGGTCAACGCGAGGGAGACCAGGATGTAGAGCAAGGTGACCAGGGCCAGGCCGCCGAAGATGCCGCGGGGCAGCGTCTTTTGCGGGTTCTTGACCTCTTCGGCGGATGTCGCCACCACGTCAAAGCCGATGAAGGCGAAGAACACCAATGCAGCACCGGCGAAGATTCCGAGGGTTCCGTACTGCGCCGGAGCAGCGCCGGTCAGGAAACCGAAGAAGGACTGCTTCATGACATCGGCCGCGCCGGTTCCGGCCGTCGGTTCGGAAGCGGGGACAAACGGCGTGTAGTTGGAGAACTTCACGTAGCTGAAGCCCACCACGATCACGAACAGCACCACCGCGATCTTGATCATGGTGAAGACGTTGCCCACGCGGGCGGACAGCTTTGTCCCCAGCACCAGCAGCACCGTAAAGATTGCGACGATCAGGAAGGCGCCCCAGTAGAGGTCGATGCCGAACACGCTGACGGAGGGCGGCATCTCCACTCCCATCAAACCGAACACGGTACTGAGGTAGATGCCCCAGTACTTCGCGATCACGGCAGCAGCAGTGAAGAGTTCAAGAATGAGATTCCAACCGATGATCCAGGCCAGGACCTCACCCATCGTGGCGTACGTGAAGACGTAGGCGGAACCCGCCACGGGGATGGCGGTCGCGAACTCGGCATAGCACATGATGGCCAAAGCGCAGGTGACAGCGGCGATGGCAAAGGAAATGGTGACGGCGGGGCCGGCAAAGTTGGCCGCAGCCTTGGCGCCCACCGAGAAGATCCCGGCGCCGACAGCAACGGCGACGCCCATGATCATGAGATCCCAGGTGCTTAGGCTGCGCTTGAGCTTGCGACCGGGTTCGTCGGAATCGGCGATCGACTGCTCAATCGACTTGGTCCTGAAAATGTTCATAAAAATGCCACATTCTGGAGGGGGGTGGTATAGGACTCATCAAGGATAGTGTCCGGCCAATGGACGGCCATATTTATCCCAGATAGTGAGACGAGCCCCCAAATCCTGTGACAGCTGTGGCTGGTGTGGTGCGAGCGCGTTGCCCGCATCACACCAGCCAGTGGCCCGGATTTCAGTGTCTTCATGGCCAAGGCCTAGAGCCCCGGTACCTCCCAATCCATCAGTGTTGACCGGATCAGGAAGCGCTTGCCCTCAGGCGCCTCCACTGAAAAACCGCTCCCGCGCCCTGAGACAACGTCCACGGTCAGATGGGTGTGGGACCAGTAGTTGAATTGCTCCCTCGACATCCAGAACTCCAAAGGCTGTGGCTCTGAGGCTGTGCCCAGCTCGAACCGGCCCAGAAGGACATCCGAATCGCCGGTCAGGAACTCCCCTGCCGGATAACACATGGGCGCGGAACCATCGCAGCAGCCGCCCGATTGGTGGAACATCAGCGGACCATGCTGCGCCCACAGCGTCCGGAGCAGGTCCGCGGAGGCCGCAGTGAGCGCCACCCTGGAGAAGTCCTCCCCGGGCAGCGTCACCGTAGCTTCCAGTGCAGAGCTGGTCATCAGAACTTCAGAACCACTCGGCCGTCGATCTTTGCGTGTTTCATTTCATCAAACACCGCGTTGACCTCTGAGAGCTCCCGGGTGGAGACCGTCGGCTTGATCTTCCCCTGGGCGTAGAACTCCAACGCTTCTTCCAGGTCCTGCCTGGTCCCCACAATCGAACCCCGTACCGTGAGGCCCTTGAGGACAATCTCGAAGATCGGTGCCGGAAAATCCCCTGGCGGAAGCCCGTTGAACACGATCGTCCCGCCCCGCCGGGCCATGCCGATCGCTTGACCGAAGGCGGAGGGATGTACGGCCGTCACCAGCACCCCGTGGCATCCGCCCGTTTCACGTTGGATCACCTCGGCCGGATCCTCATGCAAGGCGTTGACCGTGAGCTCGGCGCCGTGTTCCTTGGCCAGCGCCAGCTTGTCATCGGCGATGTCCACAGCAGCAACGCGCAGGCCCATCGCCACGGCATACTGAACCGCGATATGGCCCAGGCCGCCGATGCCGGAAATGGTGACCCACTGCCCCGGCTTGGCCTCGGTCATCTTGAGTCCCTTGTACACCGTCACACCGGCACAGAGGACAGGGGCGACCTCCACGGGGTCCGAGCCTTCCGGGATGCGGGCTGCAAAGCGTGTGTCCACCAGCATGTACTCACCGAAAGAGCCATCGACGCTGTAGCCGCCATTCTGCTGTGACTCGCACAGTGTTTCCCATCCGGTCCGGCAGTACTGGCAGTCTCCGCAGGCAGACCACAGCCAGGCGTTGCCCAGGAGATCACCGACGGCAACGTCAGTAACCCCTTCGCCCAAAGCCACTACTTCGCCCACTCCTTCGTGTCCCGGAATGAACGGTGGCGTGGGTTTGACCGGCCAGTCGCCTTCGGCGGCGTGCAAATCCGTATGACATACCCCCGACGTCAGGAGGCGGACCAGCGCTTGGCCGGGACCCGGCGTCGGGCGTTCAACTTCCTTGACCGTAAGGTCGGTTCCAAACTCCGTGACTACTGCTGCCTGCATCGTGTTCGACATTGACGATCTCCTTTGATCCCTGCGAATAATTGGAGTTTTTGTACAGCTAATGCCCTTAAGAAGGCTCCATAAGGGCATTTGCTGTACAAAAACTCCTAGAAGAAGCCGAGCTTGTTCTCGTTGTAGCTGACCAGGAGGTTCTTGGTCTGCTGGTAGTGGTCCAGCATCATGGCGTGGTTTTCACGGCCAATGCCTGAGGACTTGTAGCCACCGAAGGCGGCACCTGCCGGGTAGGCGTGGTAGTTGTTGACCCACACGCGGCCGGCCTGGATTTCCCGGCCTGCGCGGTAGGCGACATTTCCGTTGCGCGACCAGACGCCGGCACCCAGTCCATAGAGGGTGTCGTTCGCGATGCCGATGGCGTCGTTGTAGTCGCTGAACTTGGTGACGGACACTACCGGGCCAAAGATCTCCTCCTGGAAGATCCGCATCCTGTTGTGTCCCGCGAATATGGTGGGCTGGACGTAGTAGCCGCCAGCCAGGTCACCGGAGAGCTCGGCCCGGGCACCACCGGTAAGGACCTTGGCGCCCTCCTGCTTTCCGATGTCGATGTAGGACAGGATTTTCTCCAGTTGGTCGTTGGAGGCCTGTGCACCGATCTGTGTTTCCGTATCCAGCGGGTTGCCCTGGATGATCTTGTTGGTCCGGGCTACGACATCGGCCATGAAGGAGTCGTAGATGCCTTCCTGGACCAGAGCACGGGACGGGCAGGTGCAGACTTCGCCCTGGTTGAACGCGAAGAGCGTGAAGCCTTCCTGTGCTTTGTCGTAAAAGGCGTCGTTCTGTGCGGCGACGTCGTCGAAAAAGATATTCGGGCTCTTGCCGCCAAGCTCCAAGGTGACGGGGATGAGGTTGTTGGAGGCGTACTGGCTGATCAACCGTCCCGTGGTGGTCTCGCCCGTGAAGGCGATCTTGCGGATGCGCGGGCTGGAAGCCAGCGGCTTGCCGGCCTCGACGCCGAATCCGTTGACCACGTTGACCACGCCGGCCGGCAGGAGATCACTGATCAGTTCCATGAGGACCAGGATGGACGTGGGCGTCTGCTCGGCAGGCTTGAGGACAACCGCGTTTCCGGCCGCGAGTGCCGGTGCCAGCTTCCAGACGGCCATGAGGATGGGGAAGTTCCAGGGGATGATCTGGCCGACAACACCCAGGGGCTCCTTGAAGTGGTATGCGGTGGTGTCCTCATCCAGTTGGGAGAGTCCACCTTCCTGGGCACGCACGGCCGAGGCGAAGTAGCGGAAGTGGTCTGCGGCCAGCGGGATGTCGGCGTTGAGGGTCTCGCGGACCGGCTTTCCGTTGTCCCAGGTCTCGGCGACGGCCAGGAGTTCAACGTTCTCGTCGATGCGGTCGGCGATCTTGTTCAGGATCGCGGCGCGTTCGGTGGCGGAGGTCTTTCCCCAGGATGGCGCGACTTTGTGGGCTGCGTCCAGTGCGAGCTCGATGTCCTCCGAGGTTCCGCGGGCAACTTCGCAGAAGGCCTTGCCTGTTACTGGGGTGATGTTCTCAAAGTAGGCACCCTTGACCGGGGCAACCCATTCGCCGCCGATCCAGTTCTCGTAGCGGTCCTTGAAGGTGACCTTCGAACCCTCGGCACCTGGCTGTGCATAAACGGTCATTGCTAGCTCCTTTGCTGCGAATCACTGTGGCTCTCGCCATTGATCCGAGCCTAGGAGCCGGGAGGTTGCAGCTACGTTGCAACGGTGTGAGTCAGCTCACGATTTCAACTCAGCATCGATCCGTTCAAGGTCGGCCACCACCGCGGCGCGCTTGGGTGAGCGGGGCGGCAGCAGCTTCAGGACCGCAAGGCGGAGGTCGACGTCGTACTTCGCCTCCGGCAGTTCCGCGTACTTGAGCAGCGAATCGACGCCGCCGTCGCTGAGCAGCGCCTCCCGCAACAGATGCGAGACCCGCTCGCGCAACTGCACGACGCCGGGCGCCTCCGATCGCGGCAAAAGCGCACCTTTGTAGATTTCCAAGGCTATGCGGTGGGCGCCGCGCTGCAGGCAGCTCAGGACCTGGCCGGAATCGGGAAGCAACTCGACGGGCAGCCGGTACGGCCGCGACTCGGGGACAGCGTCAGGGCTGAGTTCCTGGATCACCTTACGGAGGCGGACCATCTCGGCGCGGAGAGTCACGGACGATCCCTCGCCAGGGTAAAGCTGGGCGCACAGATCGTCAGCGCTCAATCCATCCGGATGGTTGCCGAGGATGGCCAGGATCTCGCTGTGGCGCGCTGACAAGGAGACTGTCCGGCCATCGATGCTGAGCAGTGCCTGGTCGCGCCCCAGCAGCTGGAGGCTGTTGCGGTACAAAGCCTGGCCGCCCGTGGCTGCTGCGCTCCGGCGTCGTGGTTTGTCGCGGACTGCCGCGGCGAGCTGCAAGCGTTCGATGCGCAACTGTGCCTGGGCGGCAGCGACCGTTGCTTCCACGAGCGAGAGCGTGTGCGGTGCGACGGCTGTTTCGGTGCCGGTGATGTCCACGACGCCCAATACTGCGCCGGAGTCGGGATCGTGGAAAGGAACCGCGGTGCAGCTCCAGGGATGGACCGACCGTTTGAAATGCTCGGCCCCGGAGATCTGGATGCTGCGGTCAAGGGCCAAGGCCGTGCCCGGAGCGCTGGTGCCCACGGAGGCTTCGGACCAGTCGGCGCCGGCGACGAACATCATGCCTTCGGCGCGGCGTTGCATCACGGGGTCGCCATCCACCCACAGAAGCCGCCCGACGTCGTCGCCGACGGCCACCAGCAGTCCGCTGTCATGGCTCGGCTGGACCAGCAGCTTCTTGATCACGGGCATGATGGTGGCCAAAGGGTGCTGCCGCCTGTAATCCTCCAGCTCATCCCGGTCCATGGCCAGGGGCGCTTCCGGTACGTCGGGGTTGGCCTTCAAGTTGGCCGAACGTTGCCACGACTCATGGACGAGACGCCTGATTCCGGCGATGTCATCGGCGGTTCCGGCGCGCCAGGCCTCCAAATGTTCGTGGCCGGCCAGGGCACGCTTCTGCAGCAGCTCCGCGGCGTCAGTGCCGGGAACCACCGGGTGGATTGGATTCCTCACTCGAACTCCCCTGGGTTCTGTGCGTTATGGCCTCGCGTGGTGGGCAACGCGTGTGGTGGGCGGCACAGTACCGAAGAGTCTAGTTCGCCGGATGGAGTTTTTGTACAGCTAATGACCCTAAGGCGCCCGAATAAGCGCATTAGCTGTACAAAAACTCCGGAGGTCAGGGGCGGGAGATCCGGATCATTTCCTCGCGCGGGACAACCTTGATGCGCTCGCGGACCACGCCGTTCCCGTCTTCGGAGGCTGCGGAGGCCGCGGACCATTCAGCGCCGAGGGCAGCTTCGTGCGCGTCCAGCCGGTTCCAGCCTTCCCACGTGGTGTATTCGATGCCGCGTTCTTCCAGGAGGTCGATGATGGCCTGCGGGTCCGGGTTCTCGGCCGGGGGCAGGTTCAAACGGTCCTCGAGGAGGCAGCCGATGGTTTCCAGTGCATCGCCCTTGGTGTGCCCGATCAACCCCACCGGTCCGCGCTTGATCCAGCCGGTGGCGTAGATTCCCGGCACGGGTTCCCCGTCGGCACCCAGGACGCGGCCGCCGTCGTTCGGAATGACGCCGCGGCGGGCGTCGTACGGCAGCTCCTCCAGCGGCGAGCCGTGGTAGCCGATGGCGCGGTAGACCGACTGGACCGGGTATTCGAGGAACTCCCCGGTTCCCTTGACGTTGCCGGTGCCATCCAGCTCCATCCGCTCAAACTTCATCGCCGCAACCTTGCCCGGCGCCTCGGGTGAGTCGAGGATCTCCACGGGGCTGTGCAGGAAGTGCAGGTGCAGGCGGCGGGACGAGGGCTGCTCGGCTTCAGCGTGCTCCTCCACCAGCCAGTTGGTCATGGTGTTGACCATGGTCTTGATCTGGTTGTTTGTCCGGATTGCTTCGTCCGAGGCCTCGTCGAACTCGAAATCCTCCGGGTACAGGACGATGTCCACGTCCTTGCAGTGCGAGAGTTCGCGCAGTTCCAAGGGCGTGAACTTGACCTGGGCAGGCCCGCGCCGGCCGAAAACGTGGACGTCGGTCACGGGCGAGCTCTTCAACCCCTGGTACACGTTGTCCGGAATCTCGGTGACAAGCAGTTCTTCGGGGTGCTTGACCAGCATGCGCGCAACGTCCAAGGCGACGTTGCCATTGCCGATCACCGCGATTTCCTTGGCTTCGAGCGGCCAATCGCGGGCCACGTCCGGGTGTCCGTCGTACCAGGAGACAAAGTCCGCGCCGCCAAAGGAGCCTTCCAGCCCAATGCCGGGAATGTTCAGGTCCGCGTCCTTGATGGCTCCGGTGGAGAAGATCACGGCGTCATAGAAGGCGCGGAAGTCGTGGAGGGTCAGGTCCCTGCCGTAGGTCACGTTGCCCAGAAAGCGGATGTCGCCGCGGTCCAGCACCTTGTGCAAGGCGTTCACGATGCCCTTGATGCGGGGATGGTCCGGCGCTACACCGTATCGAATCAGCCCGTACGGCGCGGGATACGCCTCGAAGAGGTCGATGCTCACTTCCACGTGCCCGTCTTTAACCTCGTTGGACTTGGTGAGGATATCCGCGGCGTAAACACCGGCGGGACCGGCACCCACAATGGCGACGCGAAGCGGACGATTGGTTGCGGCTGAGTCTGACACCGTGAGCCCTTCCGAAGCAGTGAGCCACGCCGCTGTTGGTGGCGCGCAGATTTCAATTCTAGGTGTCGGCCCCACACCGGGCCGCTTATATGGCAGGAGTCACAAAAATACACAAAGATTGCGGAATATTGCGGGGAACGCCGGTGTTGGCCAGAATGTGTCGACTCCGGATCAGATCATTTCAGGCTCCCCTTCGAACCAGCCAACGACGGCGGTAGCCGGGAGCGGAGGCGACGGAACCAGCGGCGTAACCAAGCGAGGCGCCGGGGGCGCCGGCAAGCCCGTGCGGAGCGAGTCGACGGCGGGAATCCTGTTTGGCATCGGCGCGTACGGGTTGTGGGGCCTGCTCCCCCTCTACTTCTTCATCCTCATGCCCGCCGGCGCGATCGAAATCGTGGCCAACCGCGTTGTCTGGTCCCTGATCTTCTGTGCACTGCTGATCACCATCACCCGGTCCTGGCGGATTTTCGGTACCGCACTGAGGGACCCCAGCGTCTTCGGCCCCCTGGCGCTGGCTGCAGCCCTGATCGCCATCAACTGGCTCACGTACACCTTCGGCGTCACCACCGGCCACGCCGTCGAAACCTCGCTGGGCTACTTCATCAACCCGCTGGTCTCGGTCCTCTTAGGGGTCTTCGTCCTCAAAGAGAAGCTTCGCCCCCTGCAGTGGACAGCGGTGGGCATTGGCTTCGTTGCCGTGGGTGTCCTGACGTTCTCCTACGGGCAACTCCCGTGGATCGCCCTGATCCTGGCCTTCAGCTTTGGCCTTTACGGCTTTGTGAAGAAGCGGGTTGGCCCCAAGGTCGATGCCCTCACCAGCCTCAGTGTCGAGACCATGGTGCTGGCTCCCTTCGCAGCCATCACCATGGTGGTCCTGGGTGTTGCTGGTGCTGAAACCCTTACAACCATGGGCGCCGGACACTTCTGGCTGCTGGTGGCCTCAGGCGTCATCACTGCCGTGCCCCTCCTCTTCTTCGGCGCCTCCGCACGCCGCCTGCCGATGACCACGATCGGCCTGCTCCAGTACTTTGCCCCCATCCTCCAGTTTGTTGTGGCACTGCTTGTATTCCACGAAACCATGACCGCTGCCCGCTGGATCGGCTTCTGCGTGGTCTGGCTGGCCCTGGTCCTGCTGACCATTGACATGCTGCGGACCACCAGGAAGAACTCGGCGCTGAAGAAGCAGGCGCGGCTGGCCGCCGTCGAGGCCTGACTCCCGACGCCTGAACCCTCGCGCGAAATCGCGGGAACGCTGCCAAAACCCCCGGAACTTTCCGGCGGATTCGCAGCTTTCCCGCGATTTCGACGCCGGGCCCTAGTCGAGCACGTCCGGATTGGGTTCCCTTTCGCGGCCGGAGACGTCGAGGGCACGGGTTTCCAAGGCGAAAACCAGCGGTCCAATGCCTGCAACGGCCCCAGCGCCTGGCATCCCTGTTCCTGAAGCAGCGTCCGCACCCGGGCCCGCCGCCAGCTCCACCTCCACCACGGACTCGGCCAGCCTCTTGAACGGATATCCGCCGTAGCCCGCCGGAGCCGCGGACCCCAGCACACCGCCCGGGCCCTCCTCCACGTCCTGACCGGAAATGGAGCGAGAGCCCAGCAATCGCAGCCCGGCCACTTCCCGTCCGCCGGGCACCTCTACGCGGACCCTTCCCGACGCCGGAATCCGCGTCACGACTGCGTACACCTGTCCGGTGTCCCCATTCCGGGTGTAGTAGCCCCAACCCGGGTACTTCCAGCCCTCTGCATAGCCGCACCCATAAATGGCTTCCCCGTTCACGGCGAGCCACTCCCCCACCCGCGAGGCAATCTCCACCTCTGCCGGAGCCATGGAGCCGTCACCGCGGGGCCCGAAATTCAGCAGGAAGTTGCCACCCAAGGACGTGCAGTGGGCCATCATGTCCACCACGTCCCAGGGGTGTTTGAGCGTCGACTGCGCCCAGGGGCCTTGGTGGTATCCCCAACTGGCCTGCGGAATGGTCATGCAGGCTTCCCAGTCGCGGGAAGCCACAGCAACATCCCAGGGGGCGGGCAACCTGCGCTCATAGCCGCTCTCGTAGTCGCCCATCAACAGGCCATTGGAATCGACGTGCCGGGAGCCGAAATCATCGGCCCTCAGGCGGCTGTTGACCACCACGCCGGGAAGGCGCTCCTTCAGCATCCGTTCGACTTCCCAGGTCCACCACCCGTTGGCCTTCACGGATTCGTCCCAGGTGCCGTCGAACCAGAATCCCTTCACGCCGGGGTAACGGTCCGCCAGTTCTTCCAGCTGATTCATTGCAAAGTCGAGGTAGCGGGCAAAAGCCGCCCGATCGCCGTCGTTCTCCACCGTGTAGCGCCAGTCCGGGTGCCGCCAGTCGAGCACTGAATAGTAGAAGTTGACGTCGATCCCGCGTGCTTCATAGGCGGCCACCAATTCACCCAGAACGTCCCGGCCCGACGGCGTATTTCCCATGTGGAAGTCCGTGTGGGCGCTCGGCCACAGGCAAAAGCCGTCGTGATGCTTGGTGGTGATGGTCATGTAGCGGGCACCGAGAGCCACGGCCGTGTCAGCCCACCGGTCGGCGTCGAAATCCGCCAGTGTGAAGTCGTTGGCGAGCGCCTCCCATCGTTGTTGAGGGATCTTCGCTACGCGCGGCAGGAACTCGGCCGCGAATTCGACGTCCTTCCCTTCCCACCTCCCGGCCGGCAGCGAGTAGAGACCCCAGTGGATGAACTGCCCCACCCGGTGGCTCCGGAACCGGCACATGGCAGCGTCGTCCCGCCGTCCTTGCCCGGACGCGCCGTACTTAAGGTCAATCACTTTCCCACCTGCCCGTCCCATGGAACGAAAGTACGCAGGTCGAACGACTGCGAAGTACCTGAAGCCCATGTGACGGAGACTTCCGTACCGGAAACCACGACGACGGCAGCCGCCTTGAGCGCTTCAGGCGCCGGAGCCGGGCCTCGGGTGAGGGTGTGCAGGGCAACGTGGACCGTTTCGACAACCGCGCGTTGAGCCGACAGGCTTGGCACTGCGGAGTGCTCACCCATGGCATTGGCACCCGTGTAGTGGGTGGTATCGCGCCCCTGCCAGCCGTGCAGGGCTGTCACAGCGGCAAAGACATCGCCATTGCTGACCCACGCAGTGTCCAGCGTGGTTCCCGCGTGCACTCGGGCCGCTCCCGCGACCGCATGCCCGCCTTCACGCACGGAAAACTCCGCCGGCCCGGTGACGAGATGACAGCGAACCTCATGGATACCGTCCACCACGGACACCGTAGTGACCGCGGTTCCGGGCAGCGCCTTACCGTACAGCTGCGGGACGTGGACCGAGCCGCTGACCGTTCCCTGCGTGCGGGCGGCGCGCAGGGCACAACGCCGGCTCGCTACGCCGTCAGAGCCCAACAACGCCAGGTGCCCGTCGATGTTTTCCTCCCACGCCGGACCCGTTCCGGGCGCGGTGTGGGTGGAGTAGGAGAACTTGGCGTAATGCGGATCATCGGGGTCCGTGCCGCCGTCAACAGGCAAGCCGCAATGATCGCTGCCGTGGTTGGTGAGCCGGACCAACCCGCCATCGCTGCTCACTGTCCATCCGACATCAGGCAAAGAACGTACGACGACGGGCCCATCCGTGGGTTGCGGCTCCTCCACGTCCTGCCACACCCTGTGCTCCGGTGGGAGAGCCAAGCCCAGGAAGCCAATACCGGCCAGATACGGGGACCCAAAACCGCTGTACGGCTGGCAGGATCCCAGGTGTTCGTCATACCAGCCCAGGTTCGGCGGGCCGTCTACTCCGACGCCCTTCGCTGTGAAGTTGGCCAGCACACCGGACGCCAAGCGCCGGGTAGCCCTCGGCGTCAACGGATTCACTCCCGAAATTTCCGCACACCACAAGGCAGCCAGGACTGCAGTACGGTACGCCAGGGATCGCCCGACGTGCAGCACGGCTCCATCACTGGCAAACATGAGGCTCTGAGTGCCCACGAACTCCCGCAGCCGTTCCAAATGACGCTGCCCCTCAGGAGTGCCCTCCCTGCCGGTCATCGTGTACCAAGCCCACAAATAGGGGTGGATCGCCCATGCGTTGTAGTAATCGATTGCGTGCTCCGGCCCGTCCGTATACCAGCCATCACCCAGGTACCAGGACTCCACCCGGGCCACATTCCGCGCCCCCGTGCAGCCGGAGACGTCCTCGCCCACCGATCTCAGGAAACCCTCGGCCATTGCCGGGAAAAGCTGCCAATTGTTCCCCCACACCTCAAGCCGGGCGTGGTGCCGCAACCAGTCGGCCACCTGCTTCTTCTCCCCGTCAGCCAGGGGCTCCCACAGCCACTCCCTGGCAACGTGCAGTGAGAACGCGATGTTCGCGGCCTCCACGATCGAGTTGGTCACCCCCAGCAATGGGGTCTTGCAGGTGACACCCATGGGCCAACGTTCGGTACCTTCCGGATCGGTGCCGGCCAGCAGCGCCTCCCGGTACCACTCAGCCAACCCCAACCGATCCTGCCCACGGGCCCCGGCAATGCGGGGCGCCGCCATCAGCAGGCTCCGGCCTATGGTTTCCATGCCTTCCCGGCGCTCGCCGTCGCGTGTTACCCGACCCGGGAGTCTTGGACTTGCTTTGAGCGGGCTGGAGTAAGTCCGGATATGTTCCAACCAATGGTCGGCCGTGGCTTCCCAGTGGCTGCGGGTCCAGCCGGTGAACGGGGAAAGAGTGGTCTGTGGTTCGGGGAGCCAGGGCTGGTTTACCGGGAGGGGCTGAGTCACGGTGTTGGATCCTTGGGGTTGTTCCGCTGCTTACTTGGCCAGGGCTGATTCGTATTCGCCGCGGATGGTGTCGCCGCCGTTCTTCTTCCAGTCCGCCACGGCACTCTTGAGCGCGTCCATGGTCCCGCGTCCAGCGATGACAGCCGTGGCAGCGTCCGAAACGGGCTGGCCCAGCTTCGCCCCCTTGCTGGCGTTGGTCGGGCTGAACAGGGTGCCGCAGGGGTCCTCGACCCCGAGCGGTATGAGCTTGGAATAGGCGTTGTGCATGACATCCACGATGTCCTTGTTGCTGGGGTCGTACACCACTTGCTGGGGTGCCGCGAGGTACTTCCACGGCACGGCGTTATCCAGCAAGGCCCGCTCGGTCACCACGGGGTTGCCGTTGGCATCGAGGGTGTAGTCCGCCCCTTCTGCCCCGTAGTTGAGCAGCAAGTATTCTTCGCTGCCAAATGGTGCCGCGAGGAAATTGGCTACGGCCAGAACTTCCTTGAGTTTGGCTTCGTCCGCCTTTTTCAGCATCACGGTGCCGAAGGTAATGTTGTCCAGCCAGGTCTGGGCCTTGCCGCCGTCGTGGCCCACCGGGATGAACGGGACAGCCTTGTTGGCCTTGTTCGCCGCGGGGACGCTACGGCCATAGCCCGTGGGCCCGATGTAGGCGGGCAGGCCGTCGTAGATCAAGGCCACTTTTCCGGAGATGAACGAGTTCACCATCTGGGACTTGGTCCACCCTTCAGAGCCCGGGACATACATCCCGTCCTTGTAGAGCTTGGCTGCGAATTCGATCGCCGCCATGTATTCGTCGGTCTCGAACGCCCGGGTGAGTTTGCCGCCTTCGTTCTTCCAGACGTTCGGCGTGCGGAACATATGGTGGAGCATCGTGAGACCGAACTTGGTGCTGCCCAGCGCCCATTGGTTTTTGGCAGGATTGGTCAGTTCCTTGGCCACCCGGTAAAAATCGTCTTTGTCCTTGATGTCCTCGGTGGCTTTGACCCCGACATTCTCCAGCAGCGTCTGGTTGACGAATCCGGAGCCGCCAGTGAGGTTGCGCGGGATGGGCAGGGAGTAGAGTTTGCCGGCCTGTACTGTCTGCTTCCAGAAAACCTCCGGGATGGCGGCGAGGTTGGGATAGTCCTTGACCTTGTCGCCACCAAGCAGCGGCGTCAGGTCCGCGCATTTGGCCTGCAGGAATTCCACGATGTTGGGCACCGCGGCGCCGTCGTTCAACATGAGGTCCGGCAGCTCGCCCCCGGCAATGATCGTGTTGAACTTGGTGGCGTAGTCGTCCGAGGAGACAGAGGTGATTTCCACCTGTCCACCCAGGCGGGCTTCAATGGCCTGCCAGGCGGGATTGTCTGCACGGGCGTTGGGTGCAGTGCCGAACAGGTTGGTAATGGCCGTGATCTTGCCACCGCTCAGGGGTGCTTTCTCCACGCTCCGAAACGGCGTCGGGTACTTGTAAAAGGCAGCCGGGACGCCTTCAGCGGTGCCGGCGATGTCTGCAGCGGCCGCTTTGAGGGGCATATGCGTGGGGAGCAACGCCTCGCTGGCGTTGGAGGCGACGTTGGTGGTGCGCTGCCCGCAACCGGCCAAGGCCCCGCCGCTGAACAGTGCAAGGGCGCCGATACCCGCCACGGAAAGGAAGCTCCGGCGGCTGGGGCCGGGAGTCGGGACTGCGTTCATGGGATTCCCTTTCGAGAGTAGAGAGTTTGCTTAGCCTTTGATGGCGCCGGTGAGGACGCCCTTGGTGAAGTACCGCTGGAGGAACGGGAAGACGATCACGATCGGGATCAGCGAAATCACGACGACGGCCATCTGGATCGCCTGCGACGGCACCGCGATCTCGGCTACTGCGGAGTCGCCCATGGGTTGGCCGAGCAACACGTACTGGCGCAGGATCATGGACAGCGGCCACTTGTCATCGTTCAGGTAGAGCATGGCGTTGAAGAAGGCGTTCCAGTAGCCCACCGCGTAAAAGAGCCCGACGACGGCCAGCACGCCTCGTGACAACGGCAACACCATCTGGACCAGGATCCGGAAGTCGCCGGCGCCGTCGATCTTGGCGGCTTCGAACAGTTCGTTGGGCAGGTTCATGAAGAAGGACCGGACCACCACCAGGTTGAAGGCGCTCATCAGCGTGGGCAGGACCAAGGCTGCGTAATTGTCCAGCAGCCCCAGTTCCTTGACCATGAGGAAGCTGGGAATGATCCCGGGGCTGAAAAGCATGGTGAACAGAGCGGTCATGAGAAAGAAGCGGCCGCCCACAAGGTCACGACGGGTAAGGCCATACGCCATGGCCACCGTGACAACCAAGGACAGGGCAGTTCCAATCGTGGTGATCAGCAAGGAGCGGGCCAGGGCATCGGTCACTACGCCACCGGCGAAGATCGTTTGGTAGGCGGCGAACGTGGGTTCCTTGGGAAACAAGACCAGGCCGTTGTTGTTGGCGATCTCGCTTTGACTGGAAAGGCTCGTCGCCAGTACAGCCAGCAGCGGGTACAGCGCCAGGAAGCAGATCACCACCAGTGCGATGGCTTTGGATACCTGGACCACCGGCTTGGGCTTTTCCATCCAGACAGGACGGGTGTCCTTTTTCACCGAACGGCTCCCACGACGGCCCATGCCTGCCACCAGCGTGCTACTTGGATTTGCCATTGGAATAGACACCTTCCTGTCCGAAGAGATGGGCCAGTTTGTTCGCGCCGAGCACCAGGATCAGCCCAACGATTCCCTTTACGAGCCCCACCGCGGCCGCCGGACCCCATTGCCCGTCCTGGATGCCGTGGAAGTAGACGTAGGTGTCCAGCACCTCGCCGGCGCCGGGGCCCACGTTGTCGCGTTGCAGGACGATCTGTTCGAAGCCCACTGAGAGGATGCTGCCGAGGTTGAGGATGAGCAGCAGGATGATCACCGGCATGATGCCCGGGATGGTGATGTGCCATAGCCGGTGCCGGGCGTTCGCTCCGTCCACGGCCGCGGCCTCGTAAAGCTCCTGGTCCACATTCATCAGCGCGGCAAGGAAGATGATGGTCCCCCAGCCTGCGTCCTTCCAGATGGATTGGATGGTCACCAGGAAGGGGAAGAACTCGGGCGTGGTCATGGCGTCGAAGCGCGGGAGTCCCAGGTTTTCCAGGAGATGCGGGACGGCGCCCGTGGCACCGAGGACCTCCGAGAAGACGGCCACAATAATGACCCAGCCGATGAAGTGGGGCAGGTACACCACACTCTGCACGAACTTTCGGATCCTGTTGGACACGATGCTGTTCAGCAGCAGCGCCAGGCAGATGGGGACCGGGAAGAACAGGGCCAGCTGGAGCCCGGTGATCACCAGGGTGTTCCGGAGGGCTTCCCAAAAGGCACCGTCCTGGAACATGGCCGCGAAGTTGTCCAGCCCCACCCACACGCTGTCCACGAAACCCAGGTAGGGCTTGTAGTCGAGGAACGCGATGATGTTGCCGGCGAGAGGGATGTAGTGGAACACCACGAAGTACAGGAAGCCCGGTGCGATCAGCAGCAACATCACTTTGTCGCGTCGGATGCGTGCCATGAGGGTTCTCTTGCGGCTCGGCCCCGCGTCGGGTCCCGCAGGAGGGCGGTTACGACGGCGGCCTTCCGCCGCCGTCGCCGGCCCGCCGACGTCGTGCGTCGCCTGGGGCGAGAGTGTTTGGCTGTTGCTGCTCATGTATTTCCTCTGTCTGCGCCAGTGGACGGCGGATGTGGAGTGGCCCGGCGCTGTTGAGCAACCATCGGCTGAAATAGTAAGCGTTTACTATGGGAGACAAGCTACCTATAGAAATAATGTGATGTCAACAACACTGCTTTTCTTCGGACTTGCGGGGAAAGTGGGATTGACAGTCTTTCAGTACCGCCTCTAGGCTGACTCAAAATAGCAAGCGCTTTCTATAGATTTTCCCTACCACCAATGGACGGAAACCCGCAGTGACCACCAATCTCCAGCACGCCGGCCCCATGAAGGCTGCTTTCGTGATGGGCAGGAACAATCTGTCCGCCCTGTTCAGCACAGAGGACCTTGCCCGGCTGCGCGGGATGGTCACGCTGCTCGATTCCGATCCCGTCGCCAATTTCTCTGAACCAGGCGCCTTCGGGTTGCTTGGAGATGCTGAGCTCCTCATTACTGGTTGGGGCGCTCCCGTCATCGACGGCTGGGTCCTGGACCGGCTGCCGCGGCTGCGCACCATCGTCCACGCGGCCGGAACGGTCAAGACGTTCCTGTCCCCTGAGGTCCACGAGCGCGGAATACAAGTGTCGTCCTCGGCCGCGGCCAATGCGGTGCCGGTGGCCGAGTTCACCTTTGCGGCAATCATCATGGGCCTCAAAAGAGCCCGGCGATTCAGCGAGCAGCTGCGCACCACCGGCGGATCCCGCAACTCCGCCGGATTCCCCACCATCGGAACCAACGGCGTAACCATAGGCCTGGTTGGTGCGTCACGCGTGGGACGCCTGGTGATCGGTCTCCTGAAGAACCTCGACGCACGGGTCCTGGTCTACGACCCCTACCTCGACGCCGTCGAGGCCGCTGCCCTGGGTGTCGAATCCGTCGGCCTGGCCCAGCTCTGCATGCTGTCCGACGTCGTCAGCGTCCATGCCCCGGACATTGCCGAAACGCGTGGCATCATCGGGGCGAAGGAGCTCGGCCTGATGAAGGACGGCACCTTGGTCATCAACACCGCCCGGGGCGTCTTGATCGACGCAGCCGCACTGACCCGGGAGCTCGTTTCGGGGCGGCTCGATGCCTATCTCGACGTCACCGACCCCGAGCCCCTCCCCGCCGGCTCAGTGCTGCACGCCCTGCCCAATGTGGTTTTGACTCCGCACATCGCAGGAGCCTTGGGAAACGAAATCCACCGTCTGGGCAGCCAAGCGGTCATGGAAGTTCGCCGATTGACCGAGGGCTTGCCCCTGGCTTATCCGGTTTTGGCCGCGGATCTTGCAAGAATCGCCTAGTGACCGAGAAAAACTCCCCCACAAATTCCGCCAATGCCCGCAGCGGCAGCGGCGCCACGATTGCCGACGTCGCGCAGGCGGCGGGGGTGTCAGTAGCTACAGTGTCCAGGGCCCTGAGCGGCAACTATCCCGTGGCAAGAGCCACGCGGGAACGGATTCTTCGCTCCGTCACGGACCTGGGTTACGTGGCCAACGCCCATGCACGTGCTCTGGCCGGCGCCACCACCCGGACGGTGGGAATCATCATCAACGACGTCGCTGATCCCTTCTTCGCCTACATCGCCCGCGGCGTGGAACGGCAGGCGAGCGCCGAGGGACGGTTGTGCCTGATCACCGCCACCCATGGTGACAAAGAGCGTGAGCTTGCGCTGGTGGACCTCATGCGCGAGCAACGCACCGACGCCGTCATAGTCGTGGGTGGGGCATCCGACGACCCGCGGTACCGGAAGCAGATGGCCGACCGTGCGCGTGCACTTGCAGCGGCGGGATCTTCACTGGTCCTGTGTGGCAGGCCGTCCCTCGGGGCGGGAGTGCCCACCAAGATGGTCACCTACGACAACGAAGGAGGCGCCTTCGCGATCACCGACTACCTCATCTCCCAGGGCCACCGCAGGATCCTCTACGTGGGCGGCCCCCGCGATTTTTCCACCACCGCGTCCCGGCTGGCGGGGTTCTACCGGGCCTTGGACGCCCGCGGCATCGAGCGGGATCCGGCACTGGTCCACGAGGGCGCGTTCGGCCGTGGTTTCGGCTACAGCAGGATGCGGGAGTTGCTGGACCAGAATCTGGACTTCACTGCCGTTTTCGGGGCGAACGACCTTGTGGCCGCCGGCATCCTGGAAGCACTCGAGGAACGCGGAATCACGGTGCCACAAGACATTTCCGTGGTTGGCTACGACGACGTTCCCGTCGCCAGCGAGCTGCGTCCGCGGCTTACCACAGTTCGCGTACCGCTCGAAGAACTGGGGCGCGAGGCCGTCCGTTTGGCTCTGGCCCAGTCACCGCACGACGCCGGCGCCTCCTCTGACAACACCCTCACCGTTGGTACGCACATCGTCATCCGGGACTCGGTCTCGCCTCTCAACAAGTTCTGAGCACTTCTGTTCATTTCCGTTGAAGGCCCAGGGAACCGGAAATAGGGTTGCGGAAACTTCCGCCGCCGTATCCCCACGCCACAACAGTCTGAACGGAGCAGTTTTGAACGTCATTGGATCACCCATGAGCCGCAGGACCCTTTTCCGCACAGCAGGTGCCGCAGCCCTTGCAGGGGCGCTTCTCGCACAGGCGGGGCCGTCTTTTGCTGCGGATGGCCTGCCCGAGCTCATTGCCCGACGACGGCAAGTGCTCACAGGTGGCCGCAGTGCTGCTGACATTCCGGAACTTGCCGGACAACTCGATGGCATGGGCGCCACCACGGAGAAGTGGTGGTCATCCATGGACAAAGCGCCAGTGCGGACCTCCCTCTGGAGCGACCTCCCGCTGACGGGCATCGGACAGTCCGCCACTGCGACCAGCAACCTGGGCCTGCACTTCAACCGCCTCTATGACATGGCCTTGGGCTACGCCGTAGCCGGCACCCCGTACGCGGGGAATCCCCAGCTGGCCGCCGACATTGTTGCTGGCTTGAAGCTCCTCAACGACACTGCCTACAAACCCGGGATGCGCGCAGCGGGCAACTGGTGGTTCTGGGAAATCGGCGTGCCCCGCAAGACAGTGGACATCCTGACCCTGCTGCATGCCGAAGTACCGGAAGCCCTCCGTTCATCCCTGCTCGCGGCGGTCCGCTGGTTCGCCCCAAACCCGAATTGGCGTGGTCGTGCCACATCCCTGGCGGAGACGGGCGCCAACCGCGTAGACAAATCCCTGGCCTGCTGCATGCGCGGCATCCTGGACAACAACACAGACGAGATCGCCTTGGGTCGTGACGCCCTGAGCGACACCGTCCGTGGCGGCACCAACAGCGTTTTTACCTACGTCACGAGTGGCGACGGTTTCTACACCGATGGCTCCTTTGTCCAACACAGCTACCTGCCCTATGCCGGGACTTATGGTGTGGTGGCGCTGGCGGGGATCGCCGAAATCATCGCCATGCTCGGTGGAAGCACGTGGGCCATCAACGATCCCAGGCAGTCAGTGCTCCTGGACGCCGTGGAGAACACGTACGCCCCCTTCGTCTGGGACGGCAGGATCATGGATACCGTCCGCGGGCGGGCTGTCTCGCGGCAACGTGAACCCGACTACGTCAGCGGCTTCGGCTTGATCTCGGCTGTGCTCCTGTTGGCTCCCGGATGCGAGGAGCCCTACCGTTCCCGCTTCCTGGCGTTGGCGAAGGGGTGGCTGGAACGCTGTGCCGACCAGAGGCTCGTGGGCCACCCGACGCAGAGCCTGGCCAAATCCCTGCTGTCCTTGGCCGTTCTCTCCAATGCCTCCGTGACAGCTGCTCCGGCCCCGGTGTACAGCCGAATGTTCGCTGACCAGGACCGCCTGGTACATCACCGTCCACAGTGGGGCTGCACAGTGAACCTCTCCTCCAAACGCATTGGCCGCTACGAATGGGGTAACAGCGAAAACAACCTCGGCTGGTACCAGGGCGACGGCATGACCTTCGTGTACACCCGCCAGGACCCCTCACAGTTCAGTGCGGACTTCTGGCCCACAGTGGACCCCTATGCCCTTCCCGGAACCACCGTCAATGACGAGGCCCGTGCCAGCGGAGCGGGCGGAGCCGGCACCGGAATCCCCCGCGCTTACCAGGCCTTCGCCGGAGGGCTGACTGTCGATGGCCGCTGGGGCGTGGTCGGCATGGACCATCTCAACCACAACAAGACCTTATCCGGGCGGAAATCGTGGTTCTTCCTTGACGATGCCGTGGTGTGCCTTGGATCAGCCATCACCGGGACGGGCGGCGCCGCCGTGCTGACCACGATCGAGAACAGGTCCTTCGCCGTGGGATCAGTACCTGCGTTGAGAACAGATTCCCGCAACCGCAGCATGGCTCCGGGCGATGCTCCCGTCGCACTCAAGCGTTCCCTGCATATCGAGGGGCACGGTGGCTACGTCTTCCTGGACGCCCCAGGTGTTTCGGGCACCCCCGACGTTGCCATGGTGCGCCGGATCGGCAGCTGGTACGACATCAACTCCGGGGCGGACACCGGAGGGAGCGCAGATCCCGTGACCCGGGACTTTGTCACAGTGACCCATCACCACGGCCATGATCCGGCCGGCTCAGGTTATGCGTACATGGTGCTGCCCGCTGCAACGCATGATGCCACATTCTCGGAATCGGCCAACCCTTCAGTGAAGGTGCTGGCCAACTCGGCGGTTGCCCAAGTACTGGGCGTGGAAAAGGAGGCCTTGGTGTTGGCCACCTTCTTCGCAGCGGGCAGTGCGGCGGGCTTCACGGTCTCCGGTCCGTGCACCCTTGCCACCCACCAGAGCAACGGGAAGCTCACGGTGTCCGTGGCCGATCCCTCGCGCACTCAAAGCAGCCTCCGGATCACGGTTCCCGGCACGTGGACCACGATGATCAGTGCCGACGATGGCGCAACTCTGATCGGCGGCAACACCATCGAAGTCCAACTCGACGGACACGGCCACCAGAAGAACCTGATGCTCGGCACCTAGGCGGGCACCGCCGTCGAGCACTCACTGGAACCTACGCCCCCAACTCGACGCCGAGTTCGCGGGAACGGTGCGAGATCGCACGCAAAGCTCCCACGAACTGGGCGGGTTCCCACGAACTCGCGGCGGCGTGGCAAGGCAAAAAGAGGCGGGCCGGGGGAATTGAACCCCCGGCCCGCCTCTGTGCGTGAAGCGCTGAAACTTACGCGTTCGCCTTGATGGCCTTCGCCAGGACCTCGAGGCCGTCGATCAGCAGTTCGTCGCTGATGACCAGCGGCGGGAGCAGGCGGATGACGTTGCCGTAGGTGCCACAGGTGAGGATGATGACGCCTTCCTGGAGGCAGGCGGCAGCAACGGCCTTGGTGAGCTCGGCGTTCGGTTCCTTCGAGCCGGCCTGGACCAGTTCGATGGCGAGCATGGCGCCACGGCCACGGACGTCGCCAACAACCGAAACTTCAGCTGCCAGTTCGCGGAGCTTGCCCAGGGCGAGTTCTTCAATGTGGCGTGCGCGGCCGTTGAGGTCGTGCTGTTCCATGGTGTCGATCGCTGCCAGTGCTGCTGCACAGGCAACCGGGTTGCCACCGTAGGTGCCGCCGAGGCCGCCCGGGTGAACGGCGTCGAGCAGGTCGGCGCGGCCGGTAATAGCGGACAGCGGCATGCCACCGGCGATGCCCTTGGCCATGGTGATGATGTCCGGGACAACACCTTCGTGATCGACGGCGAACCACTCACCAGTGCGGCAGAAGCCGGACTGGACCTCGTCGGCGATGAAGACGATGCCCTTTTCCTTTGCCCAGGCGGACAGTGCCGGGAGGAAGCCTTCGGCCGGAACAATGAAGCCACCTTCACCCTGGATGGGTTCGATGATGATCGCGGCAACCTGGTCGCCACCGATCTGCTTCTCGATGGCGGTGATGGCGCGCTTGGCTGCCTCGGCACCTGTGATCTCCGGGTTCTCTTCACGGAACGGGTAGCTCATGGGCATGCGGTAGACCTCGGGCGCGAACGGGCCGAAGTTGGTCTTGTACGGCATGGCCTTGGCGGTGAGCGCCATGGTCAGGTTGGTGCGGCCGTGGTAGGCGTGGTCGAAAGCTACGACGGCGTCGCGGCCGGTGGCCAGGCGGGCAACCTTGATGGCGTTCTCCACGGCTTCGGCGCCGGAGTTGAACAGCACGGTGCGCTTGGCGTGATCGCCCGGGGTGAGGCGGTTGAGCTGCTCGGCAACTGCTACGTAACCCTCGTACGGGGTCACCATGAAGCAGGTGTGCGTGAAGTGCGCGGCAGCTTCCTGGACAGCTGCGACGACGGCGGGGTCGGAGGCGCCGACGCTGGTCACGGCGATGCCGGAGCCGAGGTCGATGAAGGAGTTGCCGTCGACGTCGCGGATGATGCCGCCGTCGGCGTCTTCAACGTAGACGGGAACGCCAGAGGCGACGCCGGCAGCAACGACGGCGGAGCGGCGCTCAGCCAGTGCCTGCGACTTGGGGCCGGGGAAAGCGCCGTTGATGTTGCGCTTCTGCTCGATGCGGTACGAGAGTTCGTTCGCGGTGGTGGTCATGAGGGGTTTGCCTTTCTAAAAAACGGGGAAATTCTTACGCGACTGAGCTATGCATCCAATGCACTCATCACGTGCTTGATGCGCGTGTAATCCTCGACGCCGTACATGGAGAGGTCCTTGCCGTAGCCGGACTGCTTGAAGCCACCGTGCGGCATCTCTGCCGTGAGGAGGATGTGGGTGTTGATCCAGACCGCACCGAAGTCCAGGTCGCGGCTCATGCGCATGGCCGTGCCGTGGTCGGTGGTCCAGACGCTGGACGCCAGGGCGTATTCGACGTCGTTGGCCAGCTCGAGCGCCTCTTCTTCAGTGCTGAACTTCTGGACGGTGATGACCGGGCCGAAGGTTTCCTTCTGCACGATGTCATCGGTCTGCTTGGCACCGGTGATGATGGTGGGCTCGAAGAAGAAGCCCTTCTCGCCCGCTCGGTGTCCGCCGGTGACGATCTTGCAGTTCTCCGGCAGGTTCTGCACGACGGAGGTCACTGCGTTGAAGTGGTTGATGTTGTTCAGCGGGCCGAAGTAGTTGTCTTCGTCATTCTGCGAACCCGTCTGGAGGGTCTTGGTGTGCTCCACCATGGCTGCCACGACGTCGTCGTGAACCGAATCTTCAATGAGGACGCGGGTGATGGCGGTGCAGTCCTGTCCGGCGTTGAAGAAGGCGAACTCGGCGATGGCCGCTGCGCTCTTCTTGATGTCGGCATCCTTGAACACGATCGCGGGAGCCTTGCCGCCAAGTTCCAGGTGGGCACGCTTGAGGCCCTTGGCTGCGCCGCTTGCGACGGCGATGCCTGCGCGGACGGAGCCGGTGATGGACACCAGTCCGGGGACCTTGTGGTCAACCATCATGGCGCCGGTTTCGCCGGTACCCAGGACAACGTTGAGCACACCGGCGGGGAAGATTTCACCGGCCAGGCGGGCCAGCACCAGGGTGGATTCGGGGGTGGTGTCCGAGGGCTTGAGGACAACAGTGTTGCCTGCGGCCAGGGCGGGACCGATCTTCCAGATGGCCATGAGGAACGGGTAGTTCCACGGGGCAACCTGGGCTACGACGCCGATGGGTTCGCGGCGCACGTAGGAGGTGTGGCCTTCGAAGTACTCGCCTGCGGACTTGCCTTCCATGAGGCGTGCTGCGCCGGCGAAGAAGCGGAGCTGGTCTGCACCGGCAGCGATTTCCTCGGAGGCGATGAGGGAGCGGACCTGTCCGGTGTTGCGGTGCTGTGCCTCAACGAGTTCGTCGCTGTGGGCCTCGACGGCGTCGGCGAGCTTGAGGAGCATGAGCTGGCGCTGGCCCGGGGTGGCTTTCTTCCACGACTTGAAGGCCTCGCTGGCTGCGGACATGGCTGCGTCCACATCGGCCTGCACCGAAATGGGAGACTTGGCAACGATTTCCCCGGTGGCGGGGTTCACGATGTCCAGCAGACCCGTACCTGCCGGCGTGACGAATTCGCCATTGATGAAGTTCTGCAAGGTTTGAACCACGGTGTGCAACCCTCTTTCGGTGTCTGGGCATGGGTTTTAGCTGATCAGAGCCTATGCCAGGGAGGGGGTCCAAGGAATAGTCAGCTGCACACACAACGCCACCGCGCTTAGTGCGCTTGACCAGCACCGGGTTACGCTTTAACCATGGCCCTGTCCCTTGCTTCGCTCGTCGCTGTCCCGTCCCTGAAACTCCGGCAGGCCGGCCTTGCCGAGACCACCTGGAACCAGGACATCAGCTGGGTCGCGGTGACCGAACTGGAGGATCCACAGCGCTTCCTCAGCGGCGGCGAACTGGTGTTGACCACGGGCTTGCGGCTCAAGAGCGCGGCCGACCAGCGGCGCTTCGTCCGCCAGGTCCAGCGGGCCGGCGCCGTGGGAATTGGCTTCGGCATAGGCCTCACGCACGAGTCCGTCCCCGAAGCACTCATCGCGGAGGCGAACCGGTGGGGGCTCCCCCTGGTGGAAGTCCCGTACGAGATCCCCTTCATCGCCATCGGAAAGCTCGTGGCAGAGTCCCACTCCGCCGACCATTATTCCAACCTGGAACGCCTCCTGGCCGGCCACCAGATCCTGGCCCGCGCACTCCTCACAGGCGGTGGCCTGGCCGAGCTCCTCAAACAGCTCGGCAGCATGCTGCGCACGGACGTGGTGCTCACCCAATTCAGTGCCCAGCTCTACAACAGCGTTCCCGGGAAACCGGCACCAAATGCTGACGGCTGGGCCTCCTATCCGATCCCCACCGGCCGCAGGGACGCCTGCACGCTCTGGCTGCGGCAGCCGTTCATTGACTCGGGAATCGTCAGCTACGCGCAGAACCTCATCAGCGTCGAGCTCAACAACATGGTCAAGCAGCGGCAGGCCCAGCGCGCCATGGCCGGCCAGGTGTTGGACGACGTCATCCACGGAACACTTGAAACCATCGAGGCTGCGCGCCGTTTGGCCGGGGTCGGCATCAACAGCACCCGAAAAAACGTGGTGCTCGTTGCGGAGTCCACGGCACACCACAAGCAACTGGTCAGCATCTCGTTGCCCCAGGCGCTGGAAGGTGGCGTGAGCGCCGTCGTCGGAAAGGATCTGGTCACCGTCATCAACGATGACGGCAGCTCGGCCACTGCCCTTGCCAAGAGCCTCAGCGACCACCTGCAAGAGGCCGGCATCCATGCCGTGATTGGCATTGGGGGCGCCTACACCAAGCCGAACGGCCTGCGCTGGAGCTATTTCGAAGCGCGCGACGCCGTGGCGCACGGCTTGCCGGTCAACGAGCCTGAGCGCCTGAGCCTGACCTCTTTGCTGCTCGCGAGCGAGGACGTGCCCTTGGCGGATATGGCCAGCGAGTCCCTCACTCCCCTGCGCAAATTCGATGCCGCCCACGGAGCCGAACTGGTGGCCACCCTCGAGAGCTACCTGAACCACAACGGCTCAGTCGCGGCTGTCGCGGAGGCACTGACCCTGCACAGGAACACGGTCCGCTACCGGCTGGCCCAGATCACCGAGCTCACCGGCTACGACCCCTCCCAAACCCAGGACCGCGTCCAGTTGTGGCTGGCGTTGGCTGTCCAGCGCCTGGGGTCGCGCAACCCGCGGTAAAGCGCCCGACGGCGGAACGCGCCTCGGCGTCTCACCGCCAGAAGCGTCAGTCATGGGCTTACCGGAGAGATTCGCCACAGAAGTGTAGACATTAGACGTCAAACGTCTAACCTTTAGATATGGCTACGACGACTCCACTCACGACGACAGGAAACATCCCTACGATCTCCCCCGCCGGTGCCGCCCCGAGCGCAGCGAACACCGGCGCCAAGGCACCCAAGTCCCGTGTCGTCGTCGTGGTTGGCGTCATCGCCGTCGTCCTCATTGGCCTGAACCTGCGCGCCGGGATCACCAGCGCGGCCGCCCTGTTCCATGAACTGCAGCAGTTCCTCGGTTATGGCGCCCTGGTGGCCTCGATCCTGCCGTCCATCCCCTTGCTATGCTTCGCGGTTGCCGGTCTTGGGACCTCCTGGCTGACGCGCCGGGTGGGCGTTGAAAAGGCCATCTTCATCGCGCTGGCACTCCTGGCAGCCGGGCTCTTGGTCCGCGGAGTTCCCGCGACCGGCGCACTCCTGGGCGGCACCGTCCTGGCCATGTCCGGGTTGGCGGTGTGCAACGTCGCCATGCCCTCGCTCATCCGCGAGCACTACTCGGACCGCACCTCCATGATGACCGGTGTCTACACCTTCACGATGTCCGGCGGCGCCACGTTTGCCGCGGCCGTCAGCGTGCCTCTCGCCCAGCAGCTTGGTTCCCCGTCAATGGGCTTGGCCGCATGGGGCCTTTTGGGCGTCGCCGCCCTGCTCGGCTTCCTCCCGGTTGTCCTGCACAGCCACCGCAACTCGGCCAAGACTGATCGTCCCCGTGTTTCCATGTGGCCGCTCCTGAAGACCCGCCTGGGCCTCCTGATCACCGCGATCTTCACTTTCCAGGCCTTCCTGGCCTATGCCGTCATGAGCTGGTTCGCCTACATCCTCACCTCCCAGGGGCTCAGCGCTTCCGAGAGCGGCCTGCAGTTCGGCGTGATGCAGTTGGTCTCGGTCGCGGCAGGCATGATACTGCTGACAATCGGCTCCCGCCCCGGCATGCTGCGCCCCGCTTTGTACCTGGCCAGCAGCTCCACGCTGGTGGCCATCGGCACCATGCTGTGGTTGCCGACGTCGTTGGCCGTGGTTCCTGCCATTCTGTTCGGCTTCGGCCTGGGCATCTTCCCGTTGGTCCTGGTGATCATCAGCCGCAGCGGAGGATCGACGGCGGAAACCACCGCGCTCTCCACCATCGCCCAATCGCTGGGATACTTGATTGCGGCAATTGGTCCCTTTGGCATGGGACTGCTCCACAGCGCCACCGGTGGTTGGGTGTTGCCGTTGAGCCTGCTGTCCATCGTGGCCGTGGCGCTCATGGTCACCTGCCACCTGCTCACCAGCAAGCGCACAGCATCGAAGACCCAACCGAGGACGGCATGACCCTGACCCCTTCGCATCGCCCGGTCCTCGCCGAGGAGATCACCGCCAAGCTGCGGGACATGATCAAAACCGGCGAGTGGCCGCTGCAGGAACGTATCCCTGCAGAGCCTGAACTCATGGCCACCCTGGGTGTCTCGCGCGGAACGCTGCGGGAAGCCGTCAAGGCCCTGGCCCACTCGGGGATGTTGGAAGTACGCCGCGGCGACGGCACGTATGTCCGGGCCAACAGCGAGATCTCCGGGGCAGCCCAGCGGATGTACAAGGAGCACACGCAGGAACACATCGTCGAGGTACGACTGGGGCTCGATACGCAGGCTGCCCGGCTGGCAACCAAACACGCCACGGCTGAGGACATCGCGGAGATGCGCCGACTCCTGACACTGCGCCACGATGCCTGGCTCGCCCAGGACTACCCCACCTGGGCCACCGCGGACTGGGAATTCCACGAACGGGTTGCCTTGGCCTCGGGCAACCCCCTGCTGCACCAGCTCTACGTTTCCTTTGGGGGCGTCTTCCACAACGATCTCCTCCGCCAGCAGCGCACGGACGGCTTCAACGGCATCCCGCGCGAAGGCCACGACGAACTGGTCGATGCCCTTGAAGCCCACGATCCCCAAGCTGCGGTCTCCAGCGTCTACCGGAACCTGGATTTCTGCGCGGACAAGACGCCCCTGCAGTTCTGACGCCTTAGGGGACCAGCCGGATACCAGCTTTGGCAGCATCCTTGAACCGGGCATCGATGAGCACCACGTCGTGCCCCGCACGGTCCAAGAGACTCGCAGCAACACTGGCCCGGTAGCCTGTGGCGCAGTGCACCCAGGTCCTGCTTTCGGGCAGTTCGGTCATCCGGCCAAGGAGTTCGTAGACGGGCACGTTGACGGCATCCTGCACATGTGAAGCCTCGAACTCATCAGGCCTTCGGACATCCAGCACAACGTCATCCTGAGCGCGCTCCCTCAATAGGAGGCTCCAGTCGCCGTGCGGGTAGGAGGACCGTGAGGCTCCCGGCGCCAACGTTTCGGGTAAGGGACCGACGGCGGCATCCGGACTTTCGATGCCGATCCTCGCCAGGTCACGGATCGCCTTTTCCACGTCATCGTGTGTTCCGAGGAGCGTGAGTGGCTGATTCCAAGGGATCACCCAGCCGAGATAGCTGGTGAAGTTGGAACCATTGCCGTACTCAAAGGCCACGCTGCCCTGCAGATGGTCCTCCGCGAAAGCAATCCGGTGCCGGAGGTCCACCACCCACTCGCCGGAGCGCAGCCGACGGGCCAGTTCAGCGGGCTCCACCGACTCCGGGACATCCAGATTCACGGGCGCAGGACCAGCGGAATTCAAAGGGCTCATGTGGGCGTAGTACGCGGGGTAGGCCGTGATGTTCGCCAGCAACTCCGCTACGAAGTGCTCTTCACTCGGGTCGGTCAGGGCGTGGTTGTGTGCTGACTGCTCGGCCAACGTAGATGAATCCTGGTGGCTCGCAGGCCCAATGGAACAGAACGATCCGAAGCCGTGGGTTGGATAGAGGGCGGCCTCCGGGTGCGCCGAGTCCGCCAGTCGACGAACCGAAGAATACTGCGCGTGGGCCAAGGCCTCCGTGTCCCCAGGAGCCACCAGGTCCGTCCGTCCAACCGAGCCGTACAGCAAGCTGCCGCCGGAAAAGACGGCCTCCGTGCCGCCGTCGTCCGCTGTATCCCGCACCACGTACGCCAGGTGGGTGTGGGTATGGCCAGGAGTTGCGACCACCCGCACCGAGAGGCGTCCCACTGAAAACACATCCCCGTCCGCCACCGGTGTCCGTGCAAAAGAGACGTGGTCCGCAGCGTTGACCACATAGACAGCACCGTGCTTTTCCGCGAGGACCAGGCCACCGGTGACGTAGTCGTTGTGGAGGTGGGTTTCGGCGATGTGCGTGATCCGGACGCCCGCGGCCACGGCCGCTGTTTCAACCCGGTCGATGTCGCGCTGGGGGTCAATCACCAATGCCACGGAGCCGTCGTGGACCAGGTAGCTGCGATCCCCAAGCTGGGGTGTCTCGATCACGACGACGTCCATACCCCCACCTTAAAACAACGCGGGGTCACTTAGGGCCCATCCGGAAGCTCCGAATGGGCCCTAAGT
>NZ_JBHVQI010000031.1:0-47552 GCF_042886835.1 Paenarthrobacter sp. NPDC057981 | reverse complement strand
CGACGACGGGGGGCGGGGCTGGGTGCCCCGCCCGCCGTCGTGTTTTAACCGGGCCGTCGTGGTTTAACCGGGCCGTCGTGGTTTGACGGCGCTGTGGTGGCGCGAAGGCTTCCGCGGGTTAACCGGCCGGGTCTCCCGGTGCCGTGGCTCGGGGGCTTTCGTTACGAGGCTGAGGACACGGCGTGTCGGGCTGTTTCAGGACCCCGGCGGCTGATTGGCTGGAGGCAGCCCGGCTGGAACGCGCGGCCGGATGAACACGCCACCAAACAAAACAATGTGAGGAGCGGAGCACCATGAAGCTCCTGTTGGTCAGGCACGGACAAACCCCCGGCAACGTGGCAGGCGAGCTGGACACGGCCTTTCCCGGCCCAGGGTTGACTGCGCTCGGGGAACGCCAGGCGGCCGCTCTGCCGGAAGCGCTGGCAGATGAAACCATCGATGCCCTGTACACCTCCACCCTCCTCCGCACCCAGCGCACCGTGGTTCCGCTGGCGAAAGCCACAGGCCTGCATCCGACGGTTCTGGCCGGCGTCCACGAGATCGAGGCCGGAAGCCTGGAGAAGAAGACAGATCACGAGTCGCACCTGCGCTATATGAGCACGGTGTTCGCCTGGACGGACGGTGACTTGGACGTTCGCATGCCCGGAGCGTTCAACGGACACGACTTCTTTGCCCGGTTCGACGCATCGGTGGAGGAAGTGGTCGCTGCCGGACATCAGACAGCAGTGATCGTCAGTCACGGTGCGGCGATACGTTGCTGGGCCGGGCGCAGAGCAACTGACATCGACACCGTGTTCGCGCAAACGCACCAGTTGCCCAACACCGGAATTGTGGCTTTGGAAGGCGATCCGGAAAACGGCTGGAAGGTACTGCACTGGGACCAGATCCCTGTCGGAGGCCTGGCTTTGGCGGACCAAACCGCGGAGGACCCGACAGGCGAGGCCCTCTAGAGACGTTGCGGGGCCCGCTGTGCGCCCCAAAGGCTCCGGAAAGCGCGCAGAGCGGGCCTCACAACGCAAGGAACGGGCCCGCATTTCTCCGGACGCTTACGCGAAGGAAACACCACGGTAACCCCGCCTCCCTAGGGTTAAGACGCATAGACACCTCCCAGAAACCGGCGAATCGAGGCGCAAATGCAGACCAACCCCCGGCTCAATATCCGGCAGGTCACGTGGGCCAACCCCGTGGGCGCCGACCTCCGGGCCGCGCAGCAGGCAGAACTGGATACGCGCTTCGGAAGCACTGACCATGAGCCCGGGCCGCCGCCGTCGGAAGCTGACACCGCAGTATTTGTGGTGGCGTACGAAAAATGCTCGGGCCAGCCACTCGGCTGTGGCGGGCTGAGGATGCTCGATGAAAAGACGGCAGAGATCAAGCGCTTGTATGTGGTGCCGTATGCCCGTGGATCGGGAGTCGCGAGCTCGATCCTGGCTGCGCTTGAAGCCCAGGCGCATTCACACGGGTTCAGCGTGATCGCGGCAGAGGCGGGTTCGGCCCAGTCGGACGGCCGCAGCTTCTATGAGAGCGCGGGCTTTGCTGCGGTGCCCAACTTTGGTCCTTACGTCGGCGTCGAGGAATCGTATTGCTATTCGAAGCGACTCGATTCACACAGCGCGGCACACACTGCCATGGCCTAGGAGGGATCTCCGGCGCAACATCCAGCAGGGGGTTGCGCCGGTTCGATAATCTCGGATTATGGAAAAAGCAGACATCACCTTCCGCACGCGCAAATGGGTGCGGCCCGAGGACCTCAACGCCAATGGCACGCTCTTCGGCGGCAGCCTGCTGAAGTGGATCGATGAGGAGGCCGCGATCTACGCCATCCTCCAATTGGGCAACGGCCGCGCGGTCACCAAGTACATCTCCGAAATCAACTTTGTCAGCTCGGCCGTCCAGGGTGACCTCATTGAGATGGGATTGACCGCGAAGCGATTCGGCCGGACGTCCCTGACGATGCGTGCCGAGGTCCGGAACATGATCACCCGGCAGGCCATCCTGACCATTGACGAGATCGTGTTCGTCAACCTCGGCACCGACGGGCGTCCGCAGCCCCACGGTTACACCGAAATCACGTATGACCGCGACCGGATCCCCACTCATCACTTGACCGAAACGCTCGACGAGGACTGAACCACCCGCCGTCGTAAACGTCCGGGAAATACACGTTAAAACGGGTGCTGGCGGCCGCGAATACGCGGCCGCCAGCTTGTATTTCCGGCGACGGGAGTGAGTGCCGCCGGAACCTAGGGGGCGCTGGACTGAACCAGGGTCAGCGCCGGTCGAACACCAAGCCGCCGGGGACCTGGAACGTCGGCATGAGTTCGAGCATTCCGACATTGACGTGCCGCGGGGTTTCGATCGCGTAGTCCAGGGCGTTGACGATGTCGTCGGTGGTGAGCGATTCGTAGCCTTCGTAATACGTCTTCCAGGCTTCTTCCATGGCCTCCGGCGTGCCGCCGAGGTTGCGGCCAAAGATTTCGGTCTCCACGCGGCCAGGGCAGATCTCCGTGACACGGATCCGCTTGCCGACTGTGTCGTTGCGGAGCTGGCGGGAAATCTGGTGCACGGCAGCCTTGGTGGCGTGGTAGACCGTGTGGCCGTAGAAGTTGTACACACCAGCAATCGAGCTGATGTTGATGACGTGGCCAAGGTCGCGCTCCACCATCCCGGGAAGGACCAGCCGGGTGAGCTGGAGGAGCCCGCGGAGGTTCACGTCCACCAGCTCGTCAATGTCGGCTTCCGATGAATCCAGGATGTTGCCCGGGCGGGAAACACCGGCACAGTTCACCAGGACGTCCACCTTCAGTTCACTGACGACGGCGGCCAGCGCGGCGGTGTCGGTCAGGTCCACCACGTGCGGGACTGCTCCGGTACGGTCGGCAAGTTCAGCGAGGCGTTCCTCGTTGCGGGCTACTGCGTGGACGGTGAGGCCGCGCTTTGCCAGGCGCTCCGCGATGGCTGCACCCATTCCGGTGGAAGCTCCGGTGACGAGGGCGGTGGTGTAGTCGGAAAAAGACATTGGGTCCTCCAAAGGCGGGGAAGGGGCGGGCGCCATCAGTAAGACGGCACCCGCCGGTGGTAAGAACTTAGGCGTCGCGGAGCGGTTCGTGGGCACGGTCCTTGACGGTACTCACTGCGATGAGCGTGCCGAGGGCTGTGATGACTGCGTAGAACGCCGGCATGTAGATGTTGTTGGTGCTGCTGATCAGCCAGGTCATGAGCAGCGGGGCGGTACCGCCGAACAGGGCCGAGGAGATGTTGTAGCCCAGGCCGTAGGCCGAGTAACGGACGCGGGTGGGGAAGAGCTCGACGATCAAAATGTGGATCACCGCGGTGTGTCCGGCGAAGACGATGGCCATGATGCTGGCGCCGAGGATGGCCAAGCCCATCTCACCGGTGGCGATGAGGGCGTAGGAAGGAATTCCAAGAACAGCCATGGCGATGGCGGAACCGGCGATGACCTTCTTTCGGCCAATTCGATCAGACAGGGCGCCCATGAAGGGGATGGCGATGCAGATGACAACCAGGCTGCAGGCCGTGACAAGCAGCGCCTCGCCGATGGTGAAGTTGAGTTGCTTGCCCTTGAGGAACGTGGGCATGTACGAGAACAGGACGTAGTAGCCCGAGCCGTTCATCAGCGGGATGAAGAGGGCCAGCAGCATGGCGCGGCGGTGTTCCTTGGACTGGAAGGCTTCCTTGAGCGGGTTCTTGGAGAGGCCGCCCTCTTCTTTCAGCTTTTCGAAGTTGGGAGTATCGCTGATGGCTTTGCGGATGTACCAGCCGATAATGCCCATGGGGATGGCGACCAGGAACGGGATGCGCCAAGCGAACGAACCGAAGCCGCCGCCGTCGATCGCTGCCTGGGTCAGCCACGGCGACATGGAATAGGCCACCAAAGTACCGGTCAGCAGCGCCGCGAACGAGGCGATCTGTGCATAGGAGGTGATGATGCCGCGCTTGCCTTCGGGAGCGTGCTCAGCGAGGAACGTCATGGCACCGGCAGCTTCACCGCCGACGGAGAAGCCCTGCAAGAGCCGCAGGAGGACCAGGAGAATGGGGGCGGCAACGCCAATTGCGGCGTACGGGGGCAGCAGACCGATACCGGCCGTGGCAACGCTGATCAGCAGGATCACAAAGACCAGTAGTTTTTGCCTGCCAATCCGGTCACCGAGATAGCCGCAGACCACGGCACCCAGCGGGCGGACGAAGAACGAGACCGCATACCCTGCGAACACGAAAAGCAGGGCGTTGTCCGGGTTTCCGGGGGCCAGGAAGACGAGTGCCAGCGTTCCCGCCATGAAGGCGAAAATGCCGTTGTCGTACAGTTCCACGAAGATGCCCACACAACCCGCGGTGACAACCTTGCGGGTTTGGCGGCCCGTGAGCCGCTCATGCTGCGTTGGCGCAGCGTTGGTGCTTGCGGTCATGACTTTTCCTTACTGGGATGAGCGTAGCAACGCCTACGAGGTATTACGACAGGTTCCTTAGCTGCATGCCGCAACTGGCAGGTCCTGCCACTGGGGACGGCATCCGATGCCAAGGAGTCCGAAGACGGTGTTGACGGATTCGCGGAGGGTTTCAAGCTGGGTCCGCGAGCGCCGGTGGGCGGCAGTTGCTTCTGCCACTGTGGTTTTCCGAAAACGGACTTTGTCCCCTGGCCGCGCTTGGGCCAGGACATCCAGTCCGGTGCTGGTAACCACTGCGAGAACGGGATACCCGGCGGTGACGCCGCGTCCCCGGTGCAGTACCAGCAGCTCTTCCCTTGATGGGACCTCGACGGCGCCCACTGGCACGCCGCGGGAAAGCACCTCACCGCTGGAGGTTCTTTCCGGTAGTTCCCCACCGAGCCGCAGGCCGATGTGGTTGCTGCGTCCGCTGACGGTGTACTCGGAAGTGAAGAGCAGATCACCGGAGGCGCCGAACTCGGCAACGTCCGGCCCGTCGGTCACATCGACCGACAAGTCTGAGCCCATGCTTGGCCGTTCGAGGCCAAGCCGGAAAAGGGGAAGGTCGAAGTACGGCTGGCGTACGGGACCGATGCTGCGCCGGGTGGCCAGCGCGGTGCCTTCCCTCAGCTGAAGCCCGAAGCCCACAACGGTATCCGGGGCAGCGCTGCCAAGGAGCGTCTCTGCCTCGAGGGAACCATGGACGGCCAGGTAGGCACGAAGGCCGCGGTTGATTCCACGGATGGAAACCGACTCGCCTGCGCGAACCGAGACGGGCTCCCACTGGCTGCAGGGGCGTCCACCCACTGTCAGGGTAAGTGGCGCACCCGTCACGGCGATCAGGAGGTCGGTGTTGGCTTTCATGCGGAAATCGAGCGCCGTGATCTCCACCAGGGGATCGTTGTCCAGGTTTCCAGCCAGGATGTTCGCTGCCCTTGCAGAGTATTGATCGAGGGCGCCGTTGACGGGGAGGCCGAAGCGTGGGCCACGGGTCCTGCCGAGGTCCGTGACCACGGAGTTGCCAGGCTGCTGAACCAGGATCCCGGCGCTCACGGCTGCGGCTCCAGGTTTTCCAAGGCCAGTGGCTCCAGATCCCGGCCGGCGTAGGCATTGAAGTCCTCGGCGCTGATCTGCCTGAACCTGAGGATGTCGCCTGGCTTGTAAGGGACCAAGGGTTCACGCCGGATGTTCAGAACGGACAGGGGCGTCTGGCCAATGACGCACCAGCCGCCGGGGGCGGTCGCGGGTGCGATCACTGCCTGCCGGCCGGCAACTGACACCGCACCTGCAGGAACGCTGAGGCGCGGATCCTTCAGCCGTGGTACGGGCTTGGGGAAGGCAGGTCCGTCCATCATGGGTGAGCCCGCGGGCGCGCCAAGGCAGCGCACGGTGTAGGTCTTTTCGCTATGGAGGCGGATGACCTCCTCGACGGAGATTCCCTGGTGCTCTGCGACGCGTTCCAGGTCCGGGCCGTACCCGCCTCCGTAGACGACGGGAACGTCGAACTCACGAGGTGCCTTGAGTGATTCGTCGGCGTGGGCAAGTTCCAGGAGTCCGAGTTTGACGAAGGCGCGCACCTGGCGGGCCGATACCAGGACTGGATCGAACTCCACCAGGACGGAGTCGTAGGTTGGCACGGCACCGTGAAGACCTTCGGCGCCGCAGCCTTCGAGCCAATCAGCCAGGCGGTGGACCGTCAGCCAATTGTCTTCGCTGGCCTCGGAAATGGCCACCACACGCAGTGCTGAGTCACCGGATTCGTAGACCTCGGTGGGGGCCGTTGATAGCACGGACATATCAGGCCGCCTTCTTCTTTGCGTCCATGACCTGGGCAAGGGGGGCGACACGCACACCGGCGGAGGTAAGTTCCGTTCGGATCCGACGGGCCAGTTCAACAGCCCCCGGGTTGTCTCCGTGCAGAAGGAGGGTGTCGACGTCGATATCCATATCCACGCCGTTGGCACAGCGGAGCTTGCCGTCGACGACCATGCGGAGGGTACGGTCGATGATTTCCGCGGGATCGTGCAGAACCGCGCCGGGCTGGCTGCGGGGAACCAGCGTGCCATCTTCCTGGTAGGCGCGGTCCACTATCCCCACGATCGCTACGTCCAGCCCTGCCTCCCGCGAGGCCGAAGCCAGTTCGCCGTCCTGGGCCACGACAATCAGCTCACGATCCACTCGGGCCGCCGCTTCGGCTACTGCCCGTGCGTAGTCGGGGCGGACAGCCACGAGGTTGCCAAGCCTGCCATGGGGTGCAAGGTGCGTGACCCTGGTGCCGTGGAATCCGGCAAAGCCATTCAGTGCGCCCAGCTGGTACAGGACATCGTTCTGGACTTCGCCTGCGGAAAGACCCATGTCCCGGCGGCCGAATCCACGCAGATCCGGGAAGCTGGGGTGGGCCCCAATGCCTACTCCGCGACGAACGCATTCACCCACAGTAGCCGCCATGATGTCCGGGTCACCGGCATGGAACCCGCAGGCGATATTTGCGCTTGTGACGATCTCCAGGAGTTCGGAATCGTCGCCAATGGTGTAGGCGCCAAATCCCTCTCCAAGATCCGCTACAAGATCAATAATCGGGTTCACGTGGTTCTCTTTCCGTGGATTATGCAGGGGAATTGAATTCCGGGTAAATGGCGGACGCTTGGTGATTCCAAAGCGTTGCCTGAAGTTCTTTCCAAAAGTCTCGCACCGTTCGTCCATGCGGCACAAAGACCTATTAGCTATCCCGTAATAGCTCTCCGTTATGACCTGCGCCACCCTGTACTGTGGCAGGGGTCCCATCCACCGCGCGACTAGAATTTTCCTACGCACGCCACCCGGGGACGTGGCTCTCCAGGAAGGCAGAAGCATGGACACTCGAAAGCTCGCATACTTCGTCCAGATCGTCGATTCGGGAAGCATCACCAAAGCTGCCGCGGCACTCCACGTCGCCCAACCGGCCCTGAGCCAGCAGGTTTCCGCGCTTGAAAACGACCTCAAGCAAAGGCTCCTCATCCGCAGCAAGCAAGGCGTTGAACCCACCGCCGCCGGGCATACGTTGTACCGGCACGCGCAGTCGATTCTTCGATTGGTGGAGCAGGCACGGCAGGACGTTGCGACGTCCGGCGCTGCGCCATCCGGGAGGGTGTCCATCGCAATCGCGCCCTACAGCATGGCCTCCAGCCTCACACCCCAGATCATCAGGGAAGTCGGCCGCCGTTACCCGGACATCGTGGTCCACCTGACCGAGATTTTTGGCGGTGTCCTCAGCGAGGCAATCAAGAACGGGCGCTTGGACATGGCCCTGATCTACGAGCCCGGAAAAATCCGCGGGGTGCAGTTCACCACCATGATCGTGGAGGACCTGCACTTGGTGGTCCACCCGGACCTCGATGTGAACCACGGCAAGGACACGGTCACCCTTGCCGAAGCGAGCACCGTGGGCCTCTTCCTGCCCGAGAAGAACCACACGCTGCGCCAGATAATCGAAAAGGGCCTCGCGGACCAGGACCTTCCACTCAAACTGGTGGGCGAGGTGGAATCCGTGCCGTCTTTGACCAGGCTCATCCGCGCCAACCTCGGCGGCACAGTGCTGCCCAAGTCGGCCGCGGACGCCCTCTTCCCGGACCAGGACTTCAAGGTGCTGCGGATCGTTGAGCCCGGGCTGCAGAGCAAGATCGCCCTCTGCACCCCGGACCACGAGCCCTTGTCCGAGGCAGCCTCGGCCGTGCTCCTGGTGGTCAAGGAAATGCTGCACCAACAGCTGATCTCAAAGTACGGAACGGACCCTGTGCAGCTGCCGGCGCATCCATAACAAAGTCTTATCCGGACAGACAGCATTGGTCTTATTCAAAGCCGTTTTACTTTCCTAATATCGAATTAAGAAGAAATTCGAAATACAGCCCACGGAACACCGCGGGCCTGTTCAAAGGATAGAACGGTGAAAAAGATCAGCACTTCCGGATGGGTCTCGAATCCAACCCGCGGAACGGTCAGCGCACGTACCGGCTTTCACTGCCCCCGAAACGGTTTTTGGCGGCCGGTCGGCGGCATCGGTGAACCACTGTTCGTGTTTGAAGGAAGCCTGATGCCGGCACACTCCGGGAACAGCATCGAGTGGCACCTGGTGGACACCCGCCCCGGACACTCCGGCCTGGACTGACCTGCACCCCTCCTACGGCGAGGGGACCACGCAACCCGGGTCTCCGCCGTCGTACCTCCAACCAAGCCGCAGCACCCCAAGGCGCCCTGCCCTCGTAGCAACCGCACGAGGCAAGGCGCTTTTTTGTACCCGGAGCCACGCCAAAAGGCCGGCCGCACGTCTTTCCCAGACGGACGGCCGGCCCTTAGCTAAGGGACTAGTCCTCCACAAGCAGGCCCTTCTCCTTCAGCTTCTCGGTGAGGCCGCAGAGCTCGATGGTGTTGCCGCCGTCGTGGTAGAGCTTGATGAGTTCGCGCTCGTGGTCGTCGCGGGCCTGGGACAAGGCGATGACCTCTTCGGCCTCCTCGCGGCGCACCACTACGACGCCGTCAGCGTCGCCGCGGAGGATGTCGCCCGGGTAGATGATTTCGTCGCCGAAAACGATCGGGTGGTTGATCGGGCCGAGCGTTTCCTTGACCGTGCCCTTGATGCTGACGCTGCCGGAGAAAACGGGCAGGCCGAGTTCGATCAGGTCCTGGGTGTCGCGGACGCCGGAGTCGGTGACCATGGCGGCGATCCCCTTGGCCTTCATGGCGTTGCCCAGGACGTCGCCGAACGTGCCGGCCTCGGCCATTTCCTGCGCACCGACCAGGACGACGTCGCCTGCCTGTGCGTAATGGATGGCGACCTGGAGCATGAGGTTGTCCTGCGGGGCACAGGCCACGGTTACGGCGGGTCCGCAGAAGGACATGGAGCGGTCGATGGGCTTGATCCTGGAGCTCAGCGCACCCCGACGGCCCTGGGCCTCGTGGATGGTGGCGGAGGAAAAGGCAGCGAGGCGTGCGACGACGTCGGCGTCCGGGCGCTCGAACTTGGTCTTGACGTGGATCATTTCTGGTTCCTTCTGTGAGGGCTTAGGAGAGGGCGTTGACGGCATCGCGAATGGAATCCACACCCGCGTTGATGGTCTCCAGCGAGGTTGCGAAGGAGATCCGGAAATAGGGGCCCAGGCCGTAGGCCGAACCCTGGATGACAGCGACGCGCGCTGCGTCCAGCAGGTAAAGCGTGAAGTCTTGGTCGTTATTGATGACGCGGCCGTCGGGAGCGGTCTTGCCAATGACGCCGGCGCAGTTCACGTAGGCGTAGAACGCGCCTTCCGCCGGAGCCACCGACAGTCCGGCGATGGAGTTCAGGCCCTCGACGGCGGCATCCCGGCGCTTGCGGTAGACCTCGACGCTGTCGCGGACGAAAGACTGGTCCCCGTTCAGCGCGGCGGCTGCTGCTGCCTGGCTGATCGACGACGGGCAGGAGGAGGTCTGCGACTGCAGCTTGTTCATCGCCGCGATCAGCGGGGCCGGACCTACTCCGTAGCCCAGGCGCCAACCCGTCATGGCGTACGCCTTGGATACTCCGTTGACCAGAAGGATCCGGTCCTTGAGCGCCGGAGCTGCCGTGACCAGGCTGGTGACGCGGCCTTCGCCGAAGTACACCTCGTCATAGATCTCGTCGGTGAGGACGAAGACGTGGGGGTGCTCTTCAAGCACTGACCCGAGCGCCTGCAGCTCCTCGCGGGAGTAGACAGCACCTGTGGGGTTGGACGGAGCGTTGAGGATCAGCCACTTGGTTTTGGAGGTGATGGCTTGCTTGAGAGCCTCGGGCGTGAGCTTGAAGCCGGTTTCCTCGCCGCACGGGACGATCACCGGAGTGCCATCGTTGGCCAGGACCATGTCCGGGTACGACACCCAGTACGGCGCCGGGACAATCACTTCGTCGCCTTCATTGAGCGATGCCATTAGCGCCACGTAGAGGACCTGCTTGGCACCGCCACCGATGGTCAGCTGCGCGGCTCCATAAACGTGGCCGGTGTCGCGCTCGATCTTGTTGAGGATCGCGGCCTGCAGCTCGGGGGTGCCCGTGACCGAGGTGTATTTGGTCTCGCCTGCGTTGATCGCCTCAATCGCAGCGGCCTTGATGTGGTCCGGGGTGTCGAAGTCCGGCTCTCCGACGGTGAGGTCGATGATCCGGACGCCTTCAGCTTTCAGTTCGCGGACGCGGGCGGCCGCGGCGACGCTGGCTGAGGCTTTGATGCGGGTAACCCTCGACGCCGGCAGGAACTCGGACATGTCTCCTCCAGGAATGTGGAACTCAGGACGCGCGGATTCGCGGATCCCTTTGTTCGAGACTAAGGAGGCCGGGGGTGCTCTGGATAAGACCTAATGTGCGTGGATTCATAAGGAAGTCCTATGACCTGGGGCCAGCTCATCATGAATGGGCCCTGCCAGAACACTTTTTGAGGATCATCCATGCGCTTTGCTTATGGGTTCACCGGGTATTGGTATTTCCATGCGCAGGTGAACGATGCCTAGATTCGAGTGAACAGCAGCGCCCATCCGAACCGAAAGGGAGTCAATGCAAACCCGGTCATCCACTGGACGGTACGCGTACCGGGCCAACTCCCCCGCCCGTCCAGCCACAAACCCGGACGGAAAGCACGCCAAGCTGATCCACGCGTTGGGCGTTCATCGCCAGCTCCTCACCCATGCAGCCAGCTCCATCAGGACCTTGACCGCGGCAAGGAACGACCTGATCGCCCAGGCCGTGGAAGACGGGCTCACGCTGGCCACCATCTCAGCTGTCACCGGCGAAAACCTTCGCGCAGTCCGAACCATCGCTTTGGCTTATGACGATCTCCACCTGAGCGGGCTCCCACGGCAGGCACAGTTGGAGGCGTTGAAGGCCAAAAGCGATGAGCTGAAAGCTGCGGAAGAGCATCGCGGGCGGATCACCGAACGCCGGGAAGCCCTTATCGGCATGGCGCTGCGGGCACAGGTCTGCGATGACTTGGAGCTCGCATCCCTGACCGGCCTCACCCCGGAACACATCCGCCATGCGAGCCGCAGCCACCGTTGAACCCATGCTCAGCGCACGGTAGAACGGGTATATGAGCAACGACGTGAACGCCTGGATGGACAACTACGAACGTGCGTGGACCTCGAACCAACCCGAGGACATTCGGGCCTTATTCACCGAGGACGCCGTCTACAATACCCGGCCGGACGATCCCGAAGCATGGCACGGGCACGAGGAGATCGTGAAGGAATGGTCCGGCGACTCGTCCGACAAGCCCGAGGACTGGACCTTCGAGTGGACGCTCCTGGGCCGGGATGGAGACACCGCGTTCGTGCAGGGTTTGACGACGTACCTCAACGGTCAGCCCACATATGACAACCTCTGGGTCATCCGCTTCGCCGAGGACGGCCGGGCCCGCGAATTCACGGAGTGGTACATGGCCCGGAAGGACACACCCAACTAGGGGACAGATAACGTCTCTCCCAGCGCCGGGTGCGACGTTATCTGTCCCCTAGTTGGGTGAGCCGGCGACGACGACTTCCTGCGCCTGGCGTCGGAGGGGAGCCAGATCTTCGGCGCTGAGGGCAGCGTCGGTGACGATCGCAGCCGGCACCTCGATACCGCAGATCCTCACGAACCCCACGCGATTCATCTTGCTGGAGTCGACGGCGGTAATCACCCTGTCCGCGACCCCCACCGCGGCTTTCTTCACGGCAGCGTCGTCGGCGTTCCACTCCGTGAAGCCTTGTTCCAAGGAAACACCGCTTGCAGTCATGACGTAAGCGTCGAAGTGGTGTCCCCGCAGGTAGTCGATGGTGTCTGCGCCGCTCAGGCTCAGTTCGGCGGGACGTACCGAACCGCCGGGCATGATGAGGTTTACCGACGTGGACCGTGCGAAGGCCCAGGCAATCCTGAGCGACAACGGGCACACGGTCACTTCTCGGTCGACGAGCGCCTCGGCTACAGCCAGGCCTGTTGACCCGCCGTCGAGGATGATGGTGTCACCGTCGTCAATCAACGCGGCAACCTGAAGACCAATAAGCCGCTTCTGATCAGCGTTGATCTTCTCCCGCACAGGAAATGGCGGCTCGTAGCTGCTGCCAAACGCGAGCTTTGCTCCACCATGGAAGCGCTGCAGCACGCCATCGTTTTCCAGCATTTCCAGGTCGCGCCGGATGGTCATCTCCGTGACGCCCAAGCGAAGGCCCAGTTCACTCACGGTTGCCTTGCCGGTCTCCTGCAGGATCTCAAGCACGCCTTGGTGCCGGCGTTGCTTTGCGCTGGTCATCTCTTGTTGCCCCTCTCAGGCCACGATCACTCAAGCCTCATTCAAACACTTTCCGGACACCATTGACAATCGGATTAACACAAAATATTGTCGTTCGAACATCAATAATGTTTGAATCGGTCGGCAAGGCTATCGCAGCCAGGACCGCACAAAGGAAGTTGAACCATGACTGAAGTGACTCCGTTCGAGTTCGATATCGCGGAGCAGCCCGCCGCCCTCCGCAGGCTTGCAGAGGCGGAGATCCCGCCGTTGGACACCCTGGCTGCCAGGAAATGGGACCGGATCATCCTGACCGGCATGGGCTCCTCCGACTACGTGGCCATCCCCACCTGGCGCACCCTGACAGCACTGGGACTCCCGGCGCAGCTGATCGACTCCGGCCAGCTCCTGGACAACCCGGGAGCAATCACCCCGAACACCCTCCTGATCGCCACGTCCCAGTCCGGGGCGAGCGGCGAAACCGTGGAACTCCTGAACCGCCGTGCCGCCGGGGAGATCGCACAAGCCACCCTGGTGGGCATCGCCGATCCGGAAGACAGCCCACTCGCCCTGGCAGCCGATATCTTCCTTCCCCTGCACAGCGGCCGCGAAGCCACCGTCAGCACCAAGAGCTACCTCAACTCCATGGCAGTCCACCGGCTCGTGGCCGCCGCGTTCGCCGGAGAACCGCCCGCTGCAGTACTTGCCGAGATCGCCGCCACGGCAGACACCGTGGAAAACCTCATCGAGGCCACGGACGTGAAGGACGCCGCGACCTCAACAGCCCGCCACCCACAACGCCGGCTGGTCTACGTAGGCCGCGGCGACGAATCCGCCACGTCCCTTTTCTCCGCGCTCATCACCAAGGAGTCGTCCAAAGTACCTGCCGAAGGCTTCATCGGCGGCCAGTTCCGCCACGGACCCTTCGAGCTCGCCGGCGACGGCCTCACCGCAGTGCTCTACGGCATGCGCCAGGAAACCCCCGATGAAAGCCTGCGGAGGCTCGCGGCGGACCTCGTCGCCACCGGCTCGCAGGTTGTCCTGGTGGGCGACGACCGGATCGACGGCGCCCTCACCGTCCCGGCCAACGGCACCTCCCCGCTCGGCAACCTCGCCGCCAGCACGGTTGTGGCCGAACACCTCGCCGTGAACCTGGCCCGGGCCAACGGAGTGGTCCCCGGCGAATTCCGCTACGGCAGCAAGATCACGACGGCCATCTGATGAGCGACCCAGCAACCCCGGAGACCGTCCGGATCGGCGTCGACCTGGGCGGCACAGGCACCCGGTTCGTCGCCGTTGCCGCCAATGGCGACGTCCTGTCCCAACTGGCCGTCCCCACGCCGGAAGGCTTCACGGACGAATCACCCAGCAGCTTCCTTTACCGCCGCATCCGGACCGTAGCCGGCGAGCGCACCATCAGCAGCATCGGCATCGGGGCCAGCGGACCCGTAGACCCGGAAGGCATCATCCGGAACCCGGACACCTTGCCCGCGTTTACCAACGCTCCGTTGGTGCCCGACCTCGCCGAAGCGTTCGGTGTACCGGTCGCCATAGATAACGACGCCGTCTGTGGAGCAATTGCCGAGCAGCGGGTTGGTGCCGCCCAAGGATCGCCGAGCCTCCTTCACATCACCTTGGGGACGGGCATCGGCTCGTGCTTGCTGTTGGATGGCAAGCCGCTTCGCGGCGCCGACGGCATGCATCCGGAAGGCGGGCATATCGCCGTCGGGCGTGAAACCGGGCCCTGCTACTGCGGGCGGCGGGCGTGCTGGGAGCAGGTGGCATCGCGCCAAACGCTGCAGAAGACAGCGGCGACGCTGCTCGCGCTGAAGCCGACCGACAGGACGGCATTGACGGAGCTCGCGTCCCGCGCGGAAGCCGGGGACGAGCGGGCGTTGGCCGTGTTCGAGGACTACGGGACCGCCGTCGCCGATGGGCTTGGCACACTGCTCGCCGTTTACCGTCCACACAGCGTGGTGCTGGGCGGCAGCGCTGCCGAACACTACGAACTGTTCGCTGCCAGCCTCGAACAGTCATTGAAAGCACTCGGAGTCTGGATCCATTTCGGTGAGCTCTCCAAGACAGCCATCGACGACTTCGGCGGGGCCATCGGTGCCGCCTACCTCGAAACACCCACCGCCTAAGCGGTAAAACCCATTCGCATCACGTAGTTCAAAGGAGAGCAGTATGTTGACCAGTCAAGAAGACGTGCTGCCGCCGTCGGAGAACAAAGCCTCCGACGCCGGCTTACAGCGAGGTTCCATCGGCCTCGGCGGCACCTTGATGCAGTCGATCGCACAGATTTCGCCGACCCTCGGCGTCTTCTACACCATCGCCTTCACCACGGGGCAAGCCGGAGCCTCGGCGCCGCTGACGTACCTTTCGGCGTTCCTGGTGTGCCTGGTGATCGCCGTCCCCATGCTGGGACTCGCCAGGCACCTCCCGTCGGCAGGTGGTTTCTACACGTACGTTTCCGCGGGGATTGGCCCGAAGGCCGGGTTCATGACCGGTTGGTTGTACGCCATCATGGTCACCATCGTCCCCGCGGCGCTGGCTGCCTTCACCGGTGCGGTCCTCGCGGACGAACTCGGGCCGAAATACGGCATCGGGATTCCATGGTGGGCCTACGCCGCAGCGATCCTGGTGGTCTGCTTCGCCTGCGCCTACCGGGGCATTGTCATCTCCATCAAATTCCTGGTGGTCATGACGATCTTCGAAATGGCTGTTGGTCTTGGTCTCGCCGTCACGGGCATGTTCCAGCCCGGTCCCGGTGGAGTGAACTTCGATGGCTTCAATCCCGCCAACGTCCAGAACCCGTCCGGCTTCTTCCTCGCCGTGGTCCTCTCGATCTTCGCGTTCACCGGATTTGAGAGCGCCGCTGCCGTAGGCGACGAGTCCAAGGACCCCAAGCGGATTGTCCCGAAGGCCATCTTCGGCTCGCTCCTGCTGATCGGCGCGTTCTACGTTGTCACGGCATGGGGCCTGCAGATCGGTTGGGGTACTTCGGACATCGAAGCGCTCGCTGCGTCCCCCACGGCTCCCGCTTTCGTCCTCGCTGACCGGCTCTGGAACGGCGCCTCGATCCTGGTACTCATTGCCCTGGTGAACTCCGGCCTTGGGGTGTGCGTCGCGTGCACGACCAGCGCCACCCGCACCATCTATGGCATCGCCCGGACTGGCGCGCTTCCCGAATTCCTGGCCCGGACCCAGCCCAAGCACCGCACGCCCATCACGGCCGTGTACGTTCAATCGGCTGTTGCCCTGGGGATCTGCCTGGCGGTGGGGATTCCGATCGGGCCGTACAACCTCTTCAACGTCCTGGGGACCACGGGCACGTTCGTCTACATTCCGATCTTCATCCTCATGAACATCGCCGCCTTCATGTTCTTCCGCCGAAAGCACCCCTCGGAGTTCAACATCCTGGCCCACGTCGTGGCACCCATCATCTCCACGGCTGCGCTGCTGACCATCGCCTATTTCAGCCTCGTCCCCCTCCCGGCCTTCCCTGTCCTCTTCGCACCCTTCCTGGCGCTTACCTACATGGCGCTCGGCGCGCTGGTCCTCGTGGTCCGCAACCTCCGCCCGGGTAAGCGCGACTGGATGACCCGGGCCGGTGAGCTTCCCGACGTCGACTGACGTACCGGCGTCGTGCCCCAACCCTTCCGAACCACAACGCAAGTAAACGCACTCAACAAATTCAGGACAAGATGAACACCATGGAACACCTTCCATCCTTTGCCGATACGGTCGTGATCGGCGCGGGCACCGGCGGTGCCGCATTCGCCGGCACCCTGGCCGCGCACAGCGACGAAACGGTCCTGCTGCTTGAAGCCGGCCCGGATTACGGCCCCCATTCGCAAGGCCAGTGGCCCGCTGACATGCTGGACGCCCGGTCCATCCCGCTCTCCCACGACTACGACCTCCACTCCCGCCGTTCCTCCGGGGAGGGAACGCTGGACCTGCCCCGCGCCCGGATCCTGGGCGGCTGTTCGGCCCACAACGGCTGCACCGCTTCCGTTGGTGCGCGATTCGAGTACGACGAATGGGCCGCCGCCGGGAATCCCGGCTGGGCAGCGTCCGACGTCGAACCCCTCCTTGACTGGGTCCGTGACCGTTTCCGGGTCCGCACCTACACGATGGAGGAACTGACGCCGCCGCAGCGTGCCTTCGTCAACGCCGGTGTGGCCGCGGGCTTGCCGTTCGCGGACGATCTGGACGATATCGAAGCGGCCGAGGGCATCGGTCCGATGCCGGTCAACGTTGTGGACGGCACGCGCTGGAACAGTGCTTTCGCGTTCCTCGATCCCGTTCGCGACCGCCCCAACCTGACGATTGCCGCCGGCGTGGAGGTCCAGCGGCTGGACATCGTGGACGGCGTGGCCCGTGGACTGTTCGTCCTCCATGGCGGCGAGGAGCGGTACATCAAGGCCGGGCGCGTGGTGGTCTCCGCCGGCGCCTACCACTCCCCCGCACTGTTGCTGCGTTCCGGTGTTGGTCCCGCTGATGAACTGACTGCGCTGGGCATCCCCGTCCAGGCTGATGTGCCCGGCGTCGGCAAGCACCTGTTGGACCACGCGTGTGTGCAGCTCGACTTCGCCGGCCAGCCCGGGCTTGTGGAGGAATTGTCGAAGCTGCCGTGGAACCCCGACGAGCAGACCGTTGGCCGTGCCAAGTCCAGTGTCTGTGACGACGGTCCGTACGACATCCACGTTTTCATGGTGGCCGGTGCCAACAGTGGCCACCCCGGGTTGCCGCCGATCACGCTCTACGGTGGCGCCATGCGGGCCCGCTCCGAAGGTTCCGTGACCCTCAACGCCGATCTCGACGTCGTCAACCCCGTCATCGACCACCGCTACGGCACCGACCCCGAAGGCTACGACCGGACCGTCCTTTCCGAAGCCCTGGAGCTCATGGAGTCGATGGTCAGCCAGCCTGAACTCGCGGCAGTCCTGGGCTCACGCGTGCCGGGGGCAAAGGCTCCGCTGGAGGACATCGTGAACTACTGCCACCCGGCAGGCAGCTGCAAGATGGGGCCGGCGTCTGACGCGCTGGCTGTGGTGGGCGCTGACGGCGGCGTCCACGGGGTGTCCGGGCTGTACGTTGCCGACGCTTCGATCATGCCGAGCATTACCCGCGGCAACATCAACCTGCCCACCGCCATGATCGGCGCGCGGATCGCTGCCGGGCTGCTTGGCGTGGAACCCGGTGCTGTGACGGCAGCCTCCGCGGTGTAGGCCAGCTGGGTCGCAGTTGTGCGCGCATGAGGGCTCAAAACGCGCACAACTGCGACCTGCTTTCGTCAGCGGGGGCTGATCAGCACATTGTCGTGGATCTTCGTCAGGCCCTTGAACTCCGGCCGTGAGGTGTCGGCGCCGTCGTTGACAAACGTCGACTCTGAACCGTCCACACTGGTGACAGTAACGATCCGTCCGCTCATCCCGACCGCCGCACAACCGGTCACCCATCGTTCCGGCAAGCCAGCGGGCACCACGATCAAGCAGGCTGTCCCTGCAGTGGTACTCCTGGCCGCGAAGTACTTTACGTCGTCGTAGTTGGCCAGCAACCGGGCACTCCCGGGTTCAACCTGCACGTCGACGCCGCTGAGGCTCACGGAATCCGGAAGCGTATCTTCCGCCGTCGCCTCACGGTCCAGGACCTTCGGGCCTGTGGGCTGCGGAGTACAGGCAACCAGGGCCCCGAGCAACGCGACCACAACCAACACACGGCTCTTCATAGCTCTGCCCCCTCAGGCTGTAGATCCATTGAGCCTATCGGAGGATCAGTAGCTCTCCCGCTCCGCCTTCTCCGACACCGGGATGAACTTCTCCGCGAAGGCCTCCGAAGCCCGCGCCAGCACCACCACGTCCGCACCCACCAGCGCAAAGGCCGCACCGGCGTCGAGATACGCCCGGGCAATCTCCTCGTTGAAGGCGTTGACGCCAGCGGGCTTGCCGGCGGCGCTCGCGGCAGCGAGGCAATGCTCGACGACGGCGCGCACCAAGGGATTCTCGTGCTGTCCCAGCAGGCCCATGGAGGCGGCAAGGTCGGCCGGGCCGAGGAAGATGCCGTCGACGCCGTCGACGGCAAGGATCTCCTCGACAGCTGCGGCTGCCGCTTCGGATTCCACTTGGACGGTGACGCTCACGGTGTCGTCGGCCCGGGCCAGGTAGTCGGGGATACGGTTCCAGCGCGAGGCACGTGCCAAGGCCGAGCCGACACCGCGGACACCGTGGGGCGGATACCGGACAGCTGCTACCGCTGCTTCGGCCTCCAACGCCGAATTGACCATGGGCACCAGCAGGTTCTGCACGCCGAGGTCCAGATACTGCTTGATGACCAAAGGATCGTTGACCGGCGGCCGGACCATGATCTGCACCGGGTAGCCGCTGACGCTGTGGAGTTGGCCCAGGATCGACTCGATGCCGTTGGGACTGTGCTCGGCGTCGATCAGCAGCCAGTCCAGCCCCGAGCCCGCGCAGATCTCCGCGACCAACGGACTCCCGGAGCACACCCACATGCCCACCAGCGGTCTTTCCTCGGCCTCCAGCACTGAATAGAACGTGGGATGTGGCACTGGACGGATCGACATCGCTCAGCTCCCAAAGTCCGAAACCCGCTTGGTGATACCACTGTTGTACCCCTTTGCAGGCCGGCAAAACAGACCGTAACGCAGCGCTTAGTAGCTCTGTTTCACAGCATCATCCACGGGCCGGACGAACTCCGACGCCAGCGCTTCCGAGGCCCTGGCGAGCACGGCGACATCCGCACCGACCAGCACGAAGGAGGCACCGGCGTCGAGATACGCGCGGGCGGTTTCCGGGTTGAAGGCGTTGACACCGGCTGGCTTGCCTGCCGCCGTGGCGGCCTGGATGCAGCGTTCGACGGCGGCCCTCACCTCGGGATGTTCCTGCTGTCCCAGCAGGCCCATCGAGGCGGCGAGGTCCGAGGGGCCGAGGAAGATGCCGTCCACGCCGTCGACGGCCAGGATCTCCTCGACGGCGTCGACTGCGGCGGTGGATTCGATCTGGACGGTGACGCTGACGGTTCCACCCGCCGTCGCAAGGTAGTCCGGGACACGATTCCAGCGCGATGCGCGGGCCAACGCGGAGCCGACCCCGCGCACCCCGTGCGGCGGGTAGCGAACGGCCGCAGCGGCGGCGGCTGCCTCGGCCTCAGAGTTGACCATCGGAATCAGCAGGTTCTGCACCCCGAGGTCCAGGTACTGCTTGATGACGACGGTGTCGTTGACCGGGGGCCGGACCATGACCTGGACGGGGTAGCCGTGCATGGCCTGGAGTTGGGCGAGGATCGATTCGAGTCCGTTGGGACTGTGTTCGGCGTCGATTAATACCCAGTCCAGCCCGGAACCCGCGCAGATCTCCGCCACGAGCGGGCTGCCGGAGCACACCCACATGCCGGCCATGGGCCTTCCTGCTGCAGCGAGGGCCGGATAGAAGGCAGGGCCTAGTTGAAGTGGCACGTCACAACTCCCAATGGTCCGTAGTCGGCGTGCACGGTATCGCCCTTGTAGACCCACAGGGGCCGGGTGAAGGAGCCGGCCAGGATGATGTCGCCGGCCTTCATCGAATCCCCGTGCGCGGCGATCTTGTTGGCCAGCCAGTGGACGCCGTTGGCCGGGTGGTCCAGGACCCCTGCGGCGACTCCGGTTTCCTCCACGGTCTGGTTCTTGTACAGGATCGCCGAGACCCAGCGGAGGTCGACGGCGTCCGGCTTGACGGGCCGTCCGCCCACCACCATGGCACCCATCGCGGCGTTGTCCGAGATGGTATCCACGATGGTCCGGCCCTCCATTTCGATCCTGGAGTCCAGGATCTCGAGGGCCGGAACCACGTAGTCGGTGGCGTTGAGGACGTCGAAGATCGTACAGCCGGGGCCCTTCAGCCCCTCCTTCAGCACGAAGGCCAGCTCCACCTCCACCCGGGGGTGCGTGTACTGGTCCCAGTCCACCGAACACCCGGTTTCCAGGACCATATCGTCGAAAATCGCGCCATAGTCCGGCTCCGTGATGCCCGTGGCGGCCTGCATGGCTTTGGACGTGAGGCCGATCTTCCGCCCCACCAACGTGCGTCCGGCTTCCTCGTTGCGCTGGCGCCACAACTGCTGCACGGCGTAGGAGTCCTCCACCGTCATGCCCGGGTAGCGGGCGGTCAGGCGCGGCACCGGCTTGCGGTTCCGGTGGGCTTCGAGGAGCTCGTCGGCAATGGCTTCGATCGTCTTCGCGTCCAGCATGGCTTAGACCTGCGCTCCCAGCTTGAAGCCCTCGGCCACGGCGCCTTCGGGGCGGGTGTAGGAGAAGCCGTCGGCACCGACGGTGACGGCCATTTCGGACTTGTCTTCACGCTCGATCACCGGCTGGGGGTTGCCGTCGAGGTCCAGGACCAAGGAGGCCTCGGTGTACCAGGACGGGACGACGGGGTTGCCCCACCAGTCGCGGCGCTGGTTGTCGTGGACGTCCCAGGTGACGGTGGGGTTGTCGGGGTCGCCGGTGTAGTAGTCCTGGGTGTAGATCTCCACGCGGTGGCCGTCGGGGTCAAGGATGTAGAGGTAGAACGCGTTGGAGACGCCGTGGCGTCCGGGGCCGCGTTCGATGCGGTCGCTGATGCGCAGGGCACCCATCTTGTCGCAGATCTGGATGATGTTGTGCTTCTCGTGGGTGGAGAACGCGATGTGGTGCAGGCGCGGGCCGTTGCCGCCGGTCAGGGCAGTGTCGTGCACAGTCTGCTTGCGGTGCATCCACGCGGCGTACGTGACGCCGTCGGAATCCTTGATGTCTTCGGAGACGCGGAAGCCGAGGTCCTCGAGGTACTTGCGGCCGCGCGGGACGTCCGGGGTGACCTGGTTGAAGTGGTCCAGGCGGACCAGCTCGCCGGCGGAGTAGAGGTCGTAGCGCTGGGTGAGGCGTTCGACGTGTTCGACGTCGTAGAAGAACTCGTAGGGGAAGCCCAGCGGGTCCTCGACGCGGACGGAATCGCCGACGCCCTTGGTGAAGCCTTCCTTGCGGCGCTCCACCCGGCAACCGAGTTCGCGGTAGTAGGCCTCTGCGGCGTCGACCTCGGCCGGGGACTTCACCCGGTACGCGAAGGCAGCGGCGGCGGCAACCGGGCCTTTGCGCAGCACCAGGTTGTGGTGGATGAACTCCTCGAAGGAGCGCAGGTAGATGGTGTTCTCGTCTTCTTCGGTGACGTGCAGGCCGAGGAGGTCCACGTAGAACGCGCGGGACTTCTCCAAGTCGGTGACCACGAGTTCCAGGTAAGCGCAGCGGACGATGTCCGGAGCCGGAACGCTCGGTGTCGGGATGGGGCCGGTGAAAAGGTTGCTCATGATGGTCTCTCTTCGTTGAAAGCTGGGGGTTAGGCGCCGAATTTGGGGGTGTGGACGGATCCGAGGGTGATGTGCACGGCCTGCTGGTCGGTGTAGAAGTCGATCGAGCGGTAACCGCCCTCGTGGCCCAGGCCGGAAGCCTTGACGCCGCCGAAAGGGGTGCGGAGGTCGCGGACGTTGTGGCTGTTGAGCCACACCATGCCGGCCTCGACGTTCTGCGAGAAGTTGTGGGCCCGGGTCAGGTTCTGGGTCCAGATGTAGGCCGCCAGGCCGTACTTGGTGTTGTTCGCCAAGGCGAGGGCTTCGTCGTCGTTCTCGAACGGGGTGATGGCCACGACGGGACCGAAGATTTCCTCCTGGAAGATCCGCGCGTCAGGTTCGACGTCGGCAAACACCGTGGGTGCGATGTAGTTGCCTTCGGGCAGGTGGTCGGGTCGGCCGCCGCCGGCGAGCAGCCGACCTTCGGACTTGCCGATCTCCACGTAGGAAGCGACCTTGGCGTAGTGCTCGGGGTGGACCAGCGCACCAACCTGGGTCTTGGGGTCGTGGGGATCGCCCACCACGATGTTCTTGGCCCGGGCGGCGTACTTTTCGCAGAATTCGTCGTAGATGGCGCGCTCAACGAGGATGCGGGAACCGGCCGTGCAGCGTTCGCCATTGAGCGAGAACACTCCGAACAGGGCCGAATCCACAGCGGCGTCCAAGTCGGCGTCGGCGAACACGACGCACGGGGACTTGCCGCCGAGTTCCATGGACAGCCCCTTGAGGTTGGCGGCTGCGTTGCGGAAGATCGTCTGGCCCGTGGTGGTCTCGCCCGTGAAGGAGATCAGCGGGACATCCGGGTGCTTCACCAGGGCATCGCCGGCTTCTTCGCCCAAGCCGTTGACCAGGTTGAACACGCCATCGGGCAGGCCGGCGTCCTTGAAGATCGTGGCCCACAGCGATGCGGAGAGCGGGGTGAACTCGGCAGGCTTGAGGACCACGGTGTTGCCGGTGGCCAGGGCCGGGGCCAGCTTCCAGGACTCGAGCATGAACGGGGTGTTCCACGGGGTGATGAGGCCCGCGACGCCGATCGGCTTGCGGTTTACGTAGTTGATCTGCGAGCCCGGCACCTTCATGGCGTCGTCGAACTGGGCGACGATCAGGTCGGCGAAGAAGCGGAAGTTCTCGGCAGCCCGCAACGCCTGGCCCTTGGCCTGGGTGATAGGCAGGCCGGTATCGAAGGTTTCGAGTTCGGCGAGGCGCGCTTCCTGCGCCTCAACGGCGTCGGCGATCTTGTTCAGCACGCGGGCACGCTCGCGCGGCTTCATCTTCGGCCAAGGGCCGTTGACGAACGCTTCGCGGGCCGCAGCCACGGCGAGGTCGATGTCTTCCTTCTGCCCGGCGGCTGCGGTGGCGTAGTTCTGGTTGGAGACCGGGTCCAGGACGTCGAAGGTCTTCCCGGATACGGAGTCAACGAACTCGCCGTTGATGTAGTGCTGGATGTGCGTGGGCAGATCCTCGGGGACGTAATGCTTGGTGGTTTCTACGGAGGTCGTCATCGTTGTCTTCCTTTTCATCCAACGCGGGGTCACTTATGGCCCCTTCGGAGTGGTTTTATGGGCCATAAGTGACCCCGCGTTGCTTTAAGTGGTGGTTGCGAGATAGGCGTCGAGTGTGGCGGCGCGGTGTTGGCGGGCTGCTTTTTCGATGGTGTCGGCGTCGGCCCCGGACTCGATGAGCTGGAGCAGGGCCTCGTGTTCGCGGACGGATTCCTGGGCCCTGCCGGGCACGAAGCGGAACGTGGACGAGCGCAGCGACGCCAGCCGGTTCCAGCCCCGGTGCACGAGGTCCAGGATGTGGGGATTGGGGCAGTGTTCAAAGAGGACGCTGTGGAAGTCCTGGTTCAAGGCAGTGAAACGCACGGGATCGAAGTGCTCCAGGCACTCCCGCATCTCGGCGTTGACCGCACGCGCACGTTCTATGGCAACGGCATCAACCAGCGGCGCCGACAACGCCGTCGCCGCACCTTCCACGATGCTCAGGGTCTGCATCGTATAGAGGTACTCGGTGGGGTCGATCCCGGAAACCGTGGCTCCGACGTTGCGTTCGAACTTCACCAGCCCTTCCGCTTCCAGGCGGCGGATCGCTTCCCGGACGGGAACCACGCTGAAGCCAAGGTCCTCGGCGATCTTGGCGAGCACCAGCCGGTAACCCGGCGTATAGGTGCCCTCGACGATCCGCGCTTTCACGGCGTCATAGGCCTGCTGGGACTTGCTTTGGGCGACGCTCCCGACGGCGGTTTCAGTCACCGTAGGCTCCTTCCGTGGCTTCCCAGGCCTTATAGCGGGCCTGCCATTCAGCGTTCATCGGGTACAGCCCATCGACGCTGTGGCCTTCCTGGACCATCTGGAAGATGAACATCTCTTCCTTCTCCTGGGCGATGCAGTCGTCCACGAGTTCCTCCGCGATCGCCGGCGGGATGACCAGGATGCCGTCGGAGTCGGCCACGATGATGTCGCCAGGCTGCACGGTGGCGCCGCCACAGGCGATGGTGATGTCGGTGTCCCACGGAATGTGCCGTCGCCCGAGCACTGCGGGGTGCGGGTTGGCAAAGTAGGTGGGCATCTCCAGATCGGCCACGGTGGAGTAGTCGCGGACGCCGCCGTCGGTGATGATCGCCGCGGCACCACGGACCTGGGCGCGCAGGGCCAGGATGTCACCCACCGTGCCCGTTCCCTTCTCGCCGCGGGCTTCCATGACCAGGATTTCGCCCTCGTTCACCGAGTCAATGGCTCGTTTCTGGGCGTTGAACCCGCCGCCGTGGGTCTTGAAGAGGTCCTCACGGTTGGGCACGTAGCGCAGGGTCCGGGCCAGGCCCACCACCTTGCGGTCCGGGCGGGTGGCCTGCAGGCCGTCGATACTGACGTTGTTCAGCCCGCGCTTACGGAGCTGGGAGGACAAAGTTGCCGTGGCGACGGATTCGAACTTGGCCTTCAGCTCAGGGGACAGACCAGCCGACGCCGGCGCCAGTCCCGCGGCTTCGCGGGAACCATAGGCCTCTTCGCGCTGAGTGTCATCGGTCTTGGGTTGGGCACCAAAGTCCGCGAACGGCGTCGTACCTTCCGTCACTTTGGTTGTGAGGCGGCCGGTGCTGAAATCACCGCCGGTGACTTCAATTTCGACGACGTCCCCCGGCTTGGCTACAGACGCGCCGGCCGGGGTGCCGGTGAGGATGATGTCGCCCTCTTCCAAGGTCAGGAGTTGGGACAAGTCGGCGACGAGCTGCGCGAAGGGGAAGAGCAGGTCTTCGGTGGTGTCGTCCTGGACCAGGTCACCGTTGTGCCAGGCGCGGATCCGCAGCTGCGCCGGGTCGACGGCGTCGGCAGGGATCAAGACCGGACCCACGGGAGTGAAGCCGTCGCCGCCTTTGGACCGGACGTTTGAGCCCTTGTCGGCGTAGCGGAGGTCGTAAACCCCGAGATCGTTGGAAGCTGTCACCCACTGGACGTGGCTCCACGCATCTTCCAGGCCAATGCGGCGGGCGGCCTTGCCGATGACCAGCGCGATCTCGCCCTCATAACCGAGCAACTCGCAGCCGGCCGGACGTTCAACCGTGCCCGGAGCCTCAGCCGAACCCAGCGCAAGGGAGGACGACGGCTTCAGGAAGTACGAGGGCTGGGCGGGAGTCCGCCCACGCTGCGCGGCGCGGCTGGGGTAGTTGATGTGGACGGCAATCACCTTGCGCGTCCGGTCCAGTACATCCTGGCCAAGCTCCTGCGGTCGGAACTCCACTGTCACGAGCCGCTCCCTCCTGAATAGACTCCGATATCTGATCGTCCAGCTATCGAGTACGAAATCGTATACGAAAACTATGACCCGGAAAGTGGCGCCCGTCAACCCCTTCTTCCCGCTCAAAGGGGTTCATCTTGTCAGGGGGCTCCCGTAGGGTACCGGCATGGACATCATCCTGGTACCTGGCTTCTGGTTGGACGCTTCATCATGGGAGGAGGTAACGCCGGCCCTGGAGAAGGCGGGTCACACGGTCCACCCGCTGACGCTCCCCGGACTTGAATCACGGGAGAGCCCGCGCGCGGGAATCGGCCTCCGGACGCATATCGACGCCGTCATTGAAAAGGTGGACTCACTGGAGGGCAAAGTGGTCCTGGTGGGCCACTCCGGCGGCGGGGCCATCATCCACGGCGCGCTTGATTCGCGGCCCGATCGGGTCGCCCATGCGATCTACGTTGACAGCGGGCCGCTGGGCGAGGGCGGCGTCATCAACGACGAGCTGCCCGACGACGGCGATGACATCCCGTTGCCGCCGTGGGAAGGATTCGAGGATGCCGACCTCGTGGACCTGACGGAGGAGCTTCGGGAAGAGTTCCGCGCCCGCGCCATCCCGGAGCCCAAAGGGGTCGCCTACGACCAGCAGCATATCCACGACGTCCGGCGCTACGACGTCCCGGCCACGGTCATCGCCTGCGAGTTCCCGTCATCGATGCTCAACCAGATGATGGACGCCGGCCACCCCTTTACCGAGGAACTGGCACGCATCAAGGACGTGGAGCTCGTGGATCTGCCCACGGGACACTGGCCGCAATTCACCAAACCGGCCGAATTGGGCGAGGCGATCCTCAAGGCAGTCGACCGTACAGCGTAGGGTGCGGTCCGGCGTCGAGCGTTAATGCCCGACGCCGGAGCGCACCACGCGTGGTCGGCCTACGTCACGCCTTTGGCGGCGTGTTGGTTGCGGGGCCTTCGGGGGCAGCCCCGCCTTCGCTGGTCCAATCGGTGCCCGTGGTGTCGTCATGGGCGGGATCGGACACGACATCGCCCTTTACGGTGGGCACCGTCGCAGGACGGTCATCCCCGTTCTTGGAATCCTGCCCGTTCTTCGAATCCAGGATGCCCGGAAGCGCGGCCTCGGCCTTTTCCAGGAGTTTCTTCCCTGCGGCAAACAGATTGTCGAGGATGTCAGGAACGGATTCCTGCACCGCATCTGCAGCCTGATGGACATTTTCCTTAACCTCAGGATTCTTCAGGACCTTTTCAGTACCACCGCGGATCCGGCGGTAAACCTCCGGCCAGGACTTCGACCCCCACACGTAGCCAACAGCCACGCCAACGGCGAACAATGCTTTCCCTTTCACGCCACCCACTCCTTCCGAGGTGTTTGCTATCGACCCTAATCCCGCGCGCCGGGCCCTGTCACGAGGACCTTCAGGCCCGCCAGCAGCATGTATCCGATAATAGTCAGGTTACTTGCTACTCGCTTTGGGAACAGCTAGCGTTGCAGATGTAGTACCGGACCGACACCCAATCGGCAGGATGTCCATCGACAAGAAAGCAGGAACAAAAATGGGTTTCTTTGGTTTCCTTCTGCTCGGTCTTTTGGCCGGAGCTATCGCAAAACTTATCCTTCCCGGCCGTCAGGGTGGCGGCTGGTTCGTCACCCTGATCCTGGGCGTCGTCGGCGCCCTTCTGGGCGGGTGGCTTGGCGGCTTGATCTTCCACACAGGCCTGCAGGAATTCTTCTCGCTGACAACCTGGCTGCTCGCCATCGGCGGCTCGATCATCGTGCTGCTGATCTACGGCCTGATCACCAACCGCAGGGCTACCCATGGCTGATCACCAGAACCGCGACGCCAACGGCGAAGAACTTGACGGTCAATACACCGAGGGAGATTACGGAGACGCAGGAGTGTCGCCGGAAACCCTGAAGGACGATGCCGGTGGGGACTACACCGAGGGTGACTACGCCGAGAAGACGGCCCCTTCGGCGGATGCCGAACTCGACGACAAGAACACCGAGGACACGCCGCCGGACCGCCCCTTCTCCTCCGAACCGGACGAGGAAGCATCAGGCTCAAGCCGCCCGTAGTCCGCAGAGTTCGTTGTACAAACTGAATCACCAAAGGAACCCGGAGAACTGCTGATGCAGTCTCCGGGTTCTTGCGGTACGGGGCCCTACGGCGACCGGACCAACGCCAACAGCGGATAGATTTCCTCAAGTGGCAGCACATTCTGCCGGTACTCGCGCGTCAACACCCTGAGCACCGTTTCCGCAGCTTCCGCATTTTCCGTGCCAATGGCTTCGGCCGCATAGATCACTTTGATGTTGTGGGCGAACGCGTCAGCAGCAGTCTGCGCGATGCAGTTGTGGGCTGAGATTCCGGCCAGGACCACGGTATCCACTCCCCAATTCCCCAGGCGCATAGCCAGGTCCGTGCCGAAGAACGCGCTGTCGCGGGTTTTGACCAGCCTGGGAAAGTCCGCGGTGAGCAGCCCGTGTACAAATCCGGCCTGCTCACTGCCCCTGAAGATGAAGCCTTGATCGTCCTCGAGCATGTTCAGGCTCCAAGTGGACCTGTCCCGCTCGTGCACCGTGCCCACCAGCATGACCTTGGCACCAGCATCCACGGCGGCACTGGTCAGGGAATTGCAGGCGGCGACGATTTCGTCACGGCGTGAGGCCAGGGACGGGTCCTCAAAGTAGGCATTCTGCATGTCAATGACCAGGACCGCGATCATTTCAGAGCCCCTTGCCACCCGTAACGGGCAGCACTGCTCCGGAGATGTAGGAGCCCTCGTCGGACGCGAGCAGAACATAGGCGGGAGCCAGTTCCGCGGGTTGACCGGCCCGGCCCAAGGGCGTGTCCTGCCCGAAGGAAGGCAACTTGTCAGGCCATTCGGTGGCGGGAATCAACGGAGTCCAGATGGGTCCCGGCGCCACAGCATTAACGCGGATTCCCTTGGGCCCAAGCTCCTGGGCCATGGCCTTTGTGAAAGCCACCTGCGCGGCTTTGGTCATGGCATAGTCCACCAACTGGGCCGAGGGGTTGAACGCCTGGATGGAGGCCGTGACGATGATGGAAGCGCCGGGGCGGAGATGGGGAATGGCGGCCTGGGCTGTCCAGATGAGCGAGTAAAGATTGGTCTTGAAAACGCGGTCGAACTCTTCGGTCGGGATGGTTTCCAGGCCTTCCCGGTTCTTTTGGTAAGCCGCATTCAGCACCACGATGTTCAGGCCACCGAGTTCCTGCACGGTACGTTCCACGATGTCCGCGGCGAAGCCTTCATCCCGCGCATCACCGGGCAACAGGAGAACCCGCGCCCCGCACTCACGGATCCATTCCGCCGTCGACTGTGCGTCTTCCTCCTCCTCCGGCAAATAGCTGATGGCTACATTGGCGCCCTCGCGGGCGTATGCGATGGCCACGGCGGCACCGATGCCCGAATCGCCGCCGGTAATCAGTGCCGTCTTCCCCTGCAGCCGGCCGTGGCCTACATAGCTTTTCTCGCCGTGATCCGGTTGCGGATCGAGGGGTTTGGTGAGACCGGGCTGCTGCTGCTCCTGCTGGGGGAATTCCGCCGCGTAGTATCCCTTGCGCGGGTCCGAGGGCGCGGAGGCCAGCTGGTGCCCGCCCGGTTGTGGCTTGTCGTTCGGTTGCGGATCGTCATGTGTCATGGTTCTGCCCCTTCAGATGGCCTGCACGGTTCGTTTGCCTTGTACCCAGCAGCCCGGGCGCCCAAACGACAACCGGGCGAAGCAGCGTCAGGTCCGAAGGGACTTGGCTTTGACCATCAGGAAGAGTCCGTAGGCAATCAGCCCTACGGCGACGGCGGCCAACAGGTACGGTCCATACGGTTGTTCCCGCAAAGCTTTCAAGCTCCCATCGAGGCCGGTTGATTGCTGCGGCTGGGCACGCACGGCGGCGATAACCACCAGCAGGCCAACCAGGAACAGGGCAATGCCCTTGGCGATGTAGCCCACCATGCCCACGCCGACTTGAAACTTCCGGACCGCTTCCTCCGAGGACAAGGAGATGTCACGCTTGAAGGTCTGCCGGAAGCCGCGTACGGCAAAGAAAATGCCCGTAATGGCGACCCCCACACCGATGGCGACGAGCAGGAATACCCCCAAAGGAGCACTCATGAGGGTGGCCGTAAAGTCGGTGCTGGACTCCCGGCTGTTCTTTCCCTTGCCCATGATGAACGAGACAATGGTGGCCGCAAGGGCCGCGAACACGAGGGCCTGACCCGCGGCCGAAAGCCTCTTGGTGAGCTTTTTGCTCGCGGTCCGCTCCCCCATGATCGCGTTCCCCAGTTGCCACAACGCCAGCGCCGCGCAGGCGCCAAAGCAGGCCCACAGAAGCAAAGGTCCAACGGGTTGGCTGGCAAGGGAGGCCACCGCCCCCGACACATCGGCTTCGCCACCGCGCCCGAAGGCCAGTTGAAGCGCGATAATCCCGATGAGCACATGCAGCAGGCCGCTGACGGCGTACCCGGCACGCGCAATGATCTCGAAAGTACGTGAGTTTGAGGCTTCCTCGGCCACGTCAGCGGCCTTCCTCATCTCCTCTTTGATGACAAGCCTCCTTAGTTCCGGTGGACACCATCGTCCCACCGGAGTAACGCGAAAGCCACGACCTTTAACGACGCCGGACAGGCACCTGGGTGCCTGTCCGAAGCAGTCGGAAGGGGCCTAGAACCCGACGACGGATTGGGGCCAAATACTCCGGAGTCCCCCGGCCAAGGGGTTGAACGGCTCGCGCACCGCCACACCCGCACGGGCCTGGCCCGGCACGTCCTCCGGGTGGTTTGCCGCCTCCGGGGAGCGCGTGTCCGCAGCGCTGGCGCCGTTGGCCTGGGCGGTGATGTGAGCAGTCATTTCGGTCGCCTTCCTGAAAGTTCCCATCAGCTCCAATGGCTGATGTTTCAACCATCGGGCAGGGCCCTCAAGAACGACGCCGGGTCATCTCAAGATTGGCTCAAGGTTCCGGGACCCGCTTTCAGAGCAACTTTTCCATAGCCGCGAAGCTCATCCCGGAAGCAATCGCGAGATCCGGGAGTCCCGCTCCTGCTTCCACCGCGCTCCGCATCGCCTGGGCCAGGGACTCTTCAGCTTCATCCATTTCCCACTGAAGGCTTTCCACGCGGGCCGCCGCCGTCCACACGACATCCAATAGGCCCGTCCGCTTCGTCGGAGTGGAGGGCGGGACTTCCTTTGCAATGTCCGGCAGAGCCCCGATGTTAGTCCCAGCCATAGCTACTGCAGTCACTTTTGTGCCCTTCCCTGGAGGTGTAACTCGACAAACTAGTTATATGGCAAACTAACTAAGCAAGCCAGCGTGTCAGCAAGAAAGTGACTCACATCACATAATTTCCAGCGTGAGGAATCAGCCGGCCAGCACGTCTTATTCATGACGGCGCACAGGAAGCGCCGCAAGCAAACGGACAGGAGCCATCGCCATGACGATCCAAACGCACACCCCAGCAGACGTACCGGCCAAGAACAAGCAGAACGCCGCCGTCGCGGACGCACCCATCCGGGACAAGGGCAAGGACGGCCGCGGTGCGACCACCGTCGCCGACGGCGTCGTCGCCAAGATCGCCGGCATCGCCATCCAGGAGATCCCGGGAGTGCATGCCTTGGGCGGCGGAGCGGCCCGCGCCATCGGCAACCTGCGGGAAAAAGTTGGACAGAAGGACCTCACCCAAGGGGTGAACGTAGAGGTAGGCCAGACCCAGGTAGCCGTTGACGTGACCCTGGTTGTCGAATATCCGCACCCGCTCCAGGAAGTGGCAGACAACGCCCGCGACGCCGTGTACACCGCCATCGAGGACCTCGTCGGCATGGAAGTGACCGAGGTGAACGTGACCATTACCGACATCCACGTTCCGTCAGAGGACTCCGAAGCCGATGACGCCGACCGCGAACCGAGGGTCTCATGAGCCCCACCATCGCAGGGCTGGCCATAGGAGCGGTGCTCGCCCTGGCCGGACTGGCCTTCGGATTCTGGGGCCTGCTGCTGACAGCGCTCTTCATGGGAGTCGGCGCGGTGTTGGGCCGTTCCGCCGAAGGAAAGCTTGACCTTCGCGGGGTGCTTGATGCCCTGCGGGGCAAGCGCTCCTCCTCATGAGCAGCGCGGGTGCCACGGAGCGTTTCCCGGACACGGCGGACCGGATAGGACACAACCGGCTCACCCACGCGGCGATCCGGAAAACCGTGGAAACAGTCACCGCCCAGGCGTTCCACGTTGCTACGGGCGACGTTTCAGCAACGGTGGAGGATGACGCGGGAAAGCTTGGCGTCAAGGTTTCCATCCGGCTGACCCTCCCGCCGCTGCTGAAGCAGTCCCCGACACCGCGGAAGCCGCAGCCCGGTCCGGACACAGTCTTCGGACAAGCCCGTGCCGCCCGGCAGGAAATCGTGGCCCGAGGCACGGCCATCACCGGCTTGGCCATAGGCCTGGTAGACATCCGCCTCACCGGGGGAAAGCCCGAGCGACCCAAGGAAAGGAGCGTCGAATGAGCAAGGATGCCGCCATCCGCCGTTTGGTCCGGCGCGAAACGCACTCCTCAAGGGCGGTCCCCTCCATCGTGGTCGCGTCCCTCCTGATGGCCGTTTTCCTCTGGCTGGCACTGGAATCCGTGCTGTGGCTGCTCAGAGACCAGGCCCTGCTCGCCAGCCCGGCGCAGATGTTCCGCTGGTTGATCGAGCTTCCGGCCAACACAACGCCGTCAGGCATGGTGGCATCAGGCGCAGGGCTGGGAATCCTGGCACTGGTGCTGTTCGGCCTGGCCTTCGGGAGAGGGCGACGGCCACGCCGCGCGATCGGAAGCCAGCGCGCCGCCGTCGTGGTGGATGACGAGGTGATTGCGGCAGCGGTGTCCCGCAAGGTCCGGCGCGCAACGGGCCTCGCCCCCGGGCTGGTGACCACCACCGTCGGTGGACGTTCCGTCCGCGTCCAGGTGCGTCCGACGTCGGGCGAACCGCTTGAGGCGGCAGACATCCAGGAAACGGTCGACGGCGAACTGGCAGCCTACGCGCTGGATCGGCCAGTGCGGTCGAGCGTCAGCATTCTGAACGAAGGAGCTGTGGGCCAATGAGAAAGGCGGGGCAATGAGGAACACGAATCGGGCGCTCAACCGCATCCTGCTCACCATCCTGGGGATCGTCCTGCTGGGAGCCGGCGCCGCACTGATCGCGGCCGGGACCCTGCCAGGGGTTGCAGAGTTCTGGACAACCACAGGATCGACTGCACGGGATGGACTCCGCAATCTGGTTGGCACGGCACCCTTGCCGGACCCTGTCCGGAGCTGGTGGTTGGTGTTGGGAATCGCCGTTCTGCTGGTCGGCGCCATCCTGGGCGCGGCCTGGATCGCTTCCCAAGGAGGCGGCAAAACACCTCGCTTTGCGGAGGATTCGGAAGGCAGTGCGGGCCGAACCGTGGTGGATACCGGACTGGTCTCGGCGGCCGTCAGGGAAGCCCTCAGTGGTCACCCTGACGTGCTGGCCACCTCTGTCTCGGCGTGGGAATCCCGGCGCGGCACGGCTCTGCGGCTCCGCTTGGAGGCCCGCAAAGGGACATGCCCCAGGGAGCTCGGCGACACGGCGGCCCAGTTGCTCCAGGAACTGGACACCTGGCTGGGCCATCCAGTACCCGCCCTGGTCCGAATAAACAGCGGTCCCAGAACCCGGATGTCAGGATCGCGCCGGGCCCGGTAAATAGGCGTCACCAAGTCCCTGGCCCTCCGGGATCACATGCCCGACTCACAACACTGGAAAGGCGGAAACGTGACTGGTTCACCCGCGGCCTCCGCCGCAGCACAGCAACACCTGGACGTGGTGCCGGACGCGTTGCTGGCCGGCAGGGCAGCAGATGGTGACACTGCCGCTTTCGAAGCCCTCGCCCGGCGCCACGGGCCCTTGATGCGGGCAACGGCCCGACGGTTGATGGGCACGCTGGCGGACGCGGACGACGTCGTCCAGGAGAGCCTGGTGCAGGCATGGAATCAATTGGACACTGTGCGGGACCCCGCTGCAGTGAAAAGCTGGTTGCTTCGCATCGTTGGCACGCGCAGCATTGACCACCTCCGAAAACGGCGCAACCATGCCGCCTTGGACGAGCTGGAGAACCACGCCGGGGCTCCTTCAGCTCCACGGACCCCGGATCCGGAAAGCACCGCGGTCAACGCCTCCAGGATCGACGCGTTGAAATCGGCGCTCCAACGGCTTCCCGAGGAGCAGCGCCGCTGTTGGGTACTCAAGGAATTCAACGACCTGAGCTACGAGGAGATTGCACTGACCTTGAACATCAGCCCTGACAGCGTCCGCGGCCGTCTTGCCAGAGCACGGATTGCCTTGGCGCGCACCATGGAGGAGTGGCGATGAAAACCCCTGGCGATGCCTTGGAATGCGGGCACAGCCTCGCGGAACTGAGCGCCTATTTGGACACGGGAGACATTGCCGATCCCGCACATCTGGACGCCTGCCCCGAGTGCCAGGCCGGCCTGGCTTCTTTGCGCAGGCTCTCCGAACTGGGCCACGAACTATTGGCCTCTGACGTGGCCGACGCCGGCTCGGGCAACGATGACTGGATGCAGAACATCCTGGACAACCTTCAGTTGGAGTTGCGTCCTGGCCGCAGCATCCCGCTTCGTTCGGCGGACCCGCACGATGCCCTCTGGGAGACCGAGGGCTCCGTGTCAGCGTTGATCCGCTCAGTGGTCGACTCCATGCCCGGAACAGCTGCCGGTAAGTGCCGCCTGACAGGCGACATCACGACGCCGGGAGCCGGGATCGACGTCGACGTGGAGATCGCGGTGGTCTACGGATACTCCATGGAAGAGCATGCAGCGACCCTGCGGAATGAACTGGCGGAGGTGCTGGCGGCACAGACTGAACTCACCATCCAAGCCATCAATATCACGGTCACCGATGTGCTGGAGCCTCCTGCCCCGGCCCTCACAGCGATCAAGGAGGACCAGTCATGACGGAACACGTGGAGACCGACTCCCCCGCCCTCGCCGACGAACTCCTTGGCGTCGTCCAGGCCGTTGACGGGGTCACGACCGTCTACCCTGCCCAGCCGTTGTGGCAGTCGATCGCCGGGGCGGCGGTTGCGGCGGTGACCGGAGAAGCACAGCCCCTTATCGGTCTTTCCGGGAATGGTGACGACGTGGCGGTCCGGGTCCGTATCGGCGTCGGAATCCTTCGCCCCGCCCCGGAAGTGGCCCGGGAAGTAGCCGCCGCAGTCCGCGGGCACCTGGGAAACGCGAGCGCCGTCGTCGAAATTCTGGTGGTGAAGATCGGTCAGTAGGTAAACCGGCAGCGCTGACCTCCCGGTAGTATCGGCAGGGAATTCACAAGACGCTTGGGGGTTGGTTCAATGACGGAAATTCAGGGACAGCTGTCTTTCACTACGGACGTCGGCCGGGACAGGGAGCTCCAGGAATACGGCCTTGATCCTGCCTTCGACTCGACGCTCCTTCCCAACGACGCCGTCTTGAGCGCCCTGCAAAACCTCGTACGGCTGGCCACCGAGCTGTGTGGCGCCCCGTTTGGCGTGGTCAACATCATCAGCTCCAAGTACCAGCACCAGATCGGGGCCTGGGGCGTGGAACCCGGGGTCTGCTCCCGTGAGGATTCGATGTGCGCCAAGGTCTTCCTTACCCGTGAGCGCACCGTGGTGCCTGATGCTTCCCGGGATCCGCGCTTTGCCGATAACCCATTTGTGACCGGCGAAATCGGCAACGTCCGGTTCTATGCCTCTGTGCCCCTGCAAACGAAATCGGGATTCGTGCCGGGAACCCTGTGTGTCTTTTCGGACCAGAGCAAGGAGCTGAGCCAGGAGCAGGTAGGCATGCTCGAAGTCCTGGCCAAGCAGGTGGTTGAGCTCCTGGAACTTCAGCACCGCACCGCCCAGCTGGACCGCACTTACTCAGAACTCAGGGCCAGCAACGCCAAGCTTGCCGGATTCGCGGGCCGCGTCAGCCACGACCTCCGCATCCCCTTGACCACCATCCTGGGGTACGTGGAGCTGGTGGAGGACGACCCCGATATCGAGCCAAACAGTCCTGCCGCACGGTATCTGGATCGCATTGGCGCCAGCGGACGGCGCATGCTGGGGATGCTGGAAGACGTCCTCAGTTACTCCCGTGTTGGCGGCGGCATCCAGCCGGCACGGGTCACTCTTCGTGAGGTCACCGAAGAGGTGGTCCGCGACCTCGGAATAGAGAACGAGGGCATCGTGGATGTCCGTGACATCACCGTCCACGCTGACCCTGGGCAAATGAGGACGCTCCTGCAGAATCTCATTTCCAACGCCATGAACTACCGGAGCCCGGAGCGGGCACTCAGGGTCAGCGTCAGCGGTATTTCGAACTACCATGGCGCAACGGTGTACGTAGCGGACAACGGCAAGGGCATCAAACCCGAAGACCGCGAGAAGGTCCTGGAGCCCTTGCTTCGGCTGCGCCGCGATGGGGACGGCCCAGGCACCGGCCTCGGGCTGGCCACCTGCAGCAGTATCGCCAAAGCCCATGGCGGGGACCTCAGCATTTCCGAGACCGCTGGCGGCGGCACCACTATCGCGGTGAGCTTTCCCGCCGGAACGTAGCGGCCCGGCCGAGACTACTTACCGCCCTTCTCCGGCTTCTTGTCGTTCTTGCCATCGCTCTTTGTCTTGGCGATGTCCGGGCCCTTCATATCGGACGGTGGCCGGACCGGCTGTTTCTGGGCGGGTACGTTCTGGACCGGCACGTTCTGGACGGGGATGTTCTGCACAACCTGCGCGGGCGTCGGCGCCTCAGGAAGGTCAACTGCCTCCGCCGGCACGGCCCCGGCCGGGGAGGAAACTGCCGGCGTCGGGAGGACCGGAGTGGCAGGCTGCGGATCGGCCTGGGATACCCCGTTATTGGGAGCATGCGAAGGATCGCTCGTACTTCCGGCCGATGAAAGCCCCTGGGTAAGGGCCAGCAGGGCAAGCGGGATAGCTACGGCCGCAGCCGCAACCCCACGCGCCGTCTTGGGCCGGCGTTTGCTGAAGTCGCGGATGCCGGTCAGAGTTGCCGTTTTCCTGGTCCGCGGCCGGATTGGCACAGGCCGGGCAGCACGGCCGCGGGCGCTGGGTGTCCGGGCCGTCGTCGCACTCAGCGGAGTCCGCTGCGGGACGGGAGGAAGTATCGCGGTCCTGCGCCCGGACTGGACGCCTTCCTCCGAAAGCGCCTGCTCCACCTCCTGGGCTGCAGGGCGCTTTTCCGGATCCATGTCCGTCATGGCCTCCAGGAGGGTGCGCAGCGGCGCAGGCAGTTCACACGGTACCTGCGGCGCCCTGTGCAGACGGGCCGAAGCTGTTTCTACGGGCGTCCCCGGGTACTCCGCATGGCCCGTCAGGCATTCCAGGAGCACCAGGCCCAGCGAGTAGATGTCGCTCTTGGGCGTCAGGTGCAAGCCCTGCGCCTGCTCAGGGCTGAGGTACTGGGCGGTGCCCACGGTGAATCCCGTAGCCGTCAGGCGGTTGTCGTTCATCACCAGCGCGACCCCGAAGTCTGCCAGCTTGACCGACTGCGCCAGCCCGTCGGCGTCGGATACCAAAATGTTGGCCGGTTTGATGTCACGGTGGATGACGCCATGATCATGCACCTGCGCCAGCGCTCCGGCGATCCTGATCCCGATGCGGGCGGTTTCGGGAACGGTAAGCGGCCCGTCGGACAGTACGGCACGCAGATCCCGCCCCTCGGCGAGCTCCATCACCAGGTAGGCACGTTCCTCGTCGTTGCGCGTATCGACGCCCGCGTCGAAGGCTGCCACAAGACCCGGGTGGTCGAAAGCGGCGAGGAGCCTCATTTCGTTCTCCTGCCGTGCACGGAAGGAATCGTCGCCCGAGCCGGGCAGGAAGATCTTGACTGCAACCTCTCGGCCGAGGACCAGGTCCGTCGCCCTGTAGACAGCAGACATGGCACCCCTGCCCAGGAGCGGTCCCAGCTCGTAGCGGCCATCAAGTGCGCCGCTGCCATCCGCGCCGTTCACGGAATCGGGGGCGCCCGCGCCCCCGGTTTTGTCGTTGTAGCCCACGATTGTCACGTCCTTTGGGACTACCTGGCGCGTCACGGACCCAAACACTATCCGTCGGTACCAAGTAATGCCGTCAATAACATTTCACGTTGCCGCTTGACCGATTGCTTCAGCCCCGGCGGCTTGAGCAAGTCAGCTCAAACAGCATCATCCGGTGTCACCAGATAAGTCATCAGGATACTGATTAAATCACACGAAGGACAATGGGCAGTTCACGTTACGTGACGCAGGAAACTGCGGCCGGCCGGACTGCAAGGCACAATGGAAGGCATGACCCTTACGACTTTCGCCCTCGTCCGCCATGGCCAGACCGATTGGAACGCGGAGCGCCGGTTGCAGGGGTCCACCGATATTCCCTTGAACGACGTCGGTCGTGGCCAGGCGCGCGACGCCGTCGCCTTCCTGTCGGGTCAGCAATGGGACACCGTGGTTGCGTCGCCGCTCAGCCGCGCAGCCGAAACGGCAGAAATCATCGCCGAAGGGCTGGGGCTCACCGTGGCACGGCTCGTCCCGAACCTAACGGAGCGCAGCTTCGGGCCGGCAGAAGGATTGCAGGCGGGGGCAGAGCTGGAAGCGTTGCGCATCCCCGGCGGCTTCCGTGGCGGCGAGAGCGATGACGACGCTGCGGCGCGGGGGATCGCCGCGCTGGAGGAACTGGCGCAGGAGTTCGCCGGCAAGCGTGTGCTGGTGGTGGCGCACGGCACCCTGATCCGGCTGACCCTTAGCCGTGCAATTGGCCGCACCCTGGACAGTGTCCAGAACGCGGTGCTGAACCTTGCCCACCACCACCCGACTGACGGTTGGCAGCTGGAGTATTTCAACGGCGAGCGCATCACCGCGGACGTTCAGGCCTGAACTGGCTTTCCCTGCGCGAGTCTCCTGACTTCCTCCAGCAAACCGGACACCCATTCGTCCATGGCCCCGCTGAGATGGCGACCTACGAAGGTTCCGGCTCCGGGGATGTCGAAGACCGCGACAGCCTGGTTCCCGCCTTGCCCGGGACCGGCGAAAATAGTGACCTTGCCACGGTGGATCCCCGCGATGTCGAAGCAAAGCTCCGTCCTGGACTGCAGGGACGACGCCCAGGCCGCGATCGATTCAGGTGTGTAGGTATGGATGGCCGCTACTCCCTCGAACGCCGGCTGACATGACGACGGTTAAGTAGCGGAATAGCCCTGATCGTGACGCGGAAGAGCTACCGGGCTTGGAGTCGCTGCTTCAGTTGCTCGGTGTAGTCCGTGTAGGCGGCGGCAATTTCCTCAAGGTCCACAGTCTGAGGGAAGTCGATGACTGGCTGGTGCTCGGCCAGGTACGCGGTGGTTTCTTCCACGATGAGCTGCTCGTCGTAGCCTTCAAGCCCGGCTTCGGCCAGAAACTCCGGATTCGTGTGGACCAGTGATTCCCCGGACTGCCCTTCCGATGCCCATCGCACCAGGTACTCGTTCTGATTCACCAATTCGATGTCGAATGTCTGCTCCATGGAAGCAGCCTACGCTGTCGGGCGGCCGGGCCCGAACCTCGCCTGAGGCAAGAAACGCACGACGGCGATGACCCGCCGTCGTGCGCTTCCAGCGTCTGTTGCGGCGGCTAGATTTCCGGGCGCCGCTCCACGACGGTGTGGGGATCGCCGCGCCGTTCGACTACTGTGCGGCGGGTCCTGTTGGACATGGCAATCGAAACGATGAGGCCGATGATGCCGACCGCGATCAGGATGTAGCCAACCAGGACCTGGTCAAGGAAGGGGATGATGCCCGGGGCGAGCGCGAAAGCCAGAATAGCTCCGATGGCGATCAGGGCAATGGAAGAACCGATTCTCATAGCGTGCTCCTCATGTTTGTCCGGCGCATGGTCAGGGGCCGCGCCGGTGCGTATCATCAGGATACTTACGATTCACCTCGCCCGCCAGCCGCCGAGCAGCCGGAATTAATGGCCGCACCCCTCGGCGCCAGCGACGGGACCGCCCCCGTGTCAGTGGCCGTACCGCTCGGCCACCCGGCCGATGGCGTCCTCAGGCGTGGGCGCCGGACCGAACACCTGCTCCTGCCGGGAAGTGTCCGCAACGTACTTCCCCGTCTCGAACCACGCCACCATGCTGGCCATATCCGACACCAGGGGAAGGACCTTGGCGGTCGCCTTGCCGAGCCCTGTAATTGCGCCAGTGGGCACGGACATGACTTTGACCGGCTTGCCGGCCCGCCTGCCCGCGAGCTCCGCGGCTTCCTGCATGCTCACCGGCCGCGTCCATCCGATGTCGATGCGCTCACCGTCAACGACGTCGGCATCGACGGCGGCCGCCAGGTAGCCAGCGAGGTCGCTCGCCAAAACGAATGTCAGCCTGGCCTCCTTGGAGCCAAGCCACACAAAGCGGCCCTTCGCGAAGGGATCGCCACCCATCCCCACGGCCTGGTCGAAGAAGGCACCCGGCCGCAGCGCGACGAACGGAACCCCGAGCTCCTCGAACTTGTCTTCAGCCAGCTTTTTATTCCAAAAGTGCGGGATCTGGGGTGTCTGGTCGCACGTGAGGATACTGATCAGCACAAATCGTGGGACGGCGGCATACTTGGCTGCGACGGCCAGGTTGCTGTTTCCGTAGCTGTCGATGAGCTTGGCGTTCTTGTCATTCCTTGTGTAGCCGGCCGCGGTCGAGATCGCTCCGGAAACACCCGTCATGGCCGTGATCAGCGAGGCCGTGTCCAACATGTCTCCGCGGGCAATTTCCACGCCTTTGGCCTCAAGCTTGGCGACTTTCGATCCAGGCCGTACCAGCGCCCGGACCTTCTTGCCGCGTTTCAGGAGTTCATCCACCACTTGGCCGCCCAGGAATCCGGTAGCGCCAACAACAAGGACAGGCAGATCTTCGGCCACAACATCTCCTCGGGTTTGTTCCTACGTCAGTGGTAGCACGCACCCGGAAACGAGACCAGACCCAAGCCGCCAAGGCGAGTGCCGCCGTCGAGCCTCTCCCGCAGCTGCCAGCGACGCAGACTAGGATCTGTCCCATGGCGAGGATCGAGGACTACGCAATCATCGGGGATTTGAACACTGCGGCCCTGGTAGGACAAAGCGGGTCCATTGACTGGATGTGCCTCCCACGGTTCGACTCGCCCGCCTGCTTCGCGGCGTTGCTGGACAAGCCGGAGGCGGGACGGTGGCTTCTGGCGCCTTCCGGGACTCCCGACGGCGGCACCTGCACCCGCCGCCAGTACCGGGGAGACACCCTCATCCTCGAGACGGTGTGGGAAGTGGCCGGCGGCTCGGTGAAGGTAATCGACTTCATGCCGGTACGCGACGACGCTGTGGACCTGGTGCGGATCGTCGAAGGTGTGTCCGGCGAGGTGGACATGCACATGGAACTGGTCCTGCGGTTCGACTACGGCAGCGTTATTCCCTGGGTGCGGCACAGCAAGCACGGCATCAGCGCGGTGGCAGGGCCAGATTCAGCCTACGTAACTACCCATGCCCCGCTTGTTGGGCGGGACAACCGGACCTACAGCGACTTCACGGTCCGCGCCGGAGACAAGGTTCCCTTTGTCCTTCGGTGGGCTCCGAGCCACGAACGCGAGCCCCGCCGCATCGACCCGCTGCGGGCGCTCAATGCGACTGAGTCGTATTGGCTGGAGTGGATCGGCCGGAGCAAGATCGTGGGCAAGTACAAGGAGCCGGTGGAAAGATCCCTCATCACCCTCAAAGCTCTCACATACGAACCCACGGGCGGCATAGTGGCCGCCGCCACCACGTCCCTGCCCGAGCAGATCGGCGGACCACGGAACTGGGATTACCGGTTCTGCTGGCTGCGGGATGCGACACTGACGCTGCAGTCGCTTCTCGCCGCCGGATACACGGAAGAGGCCTCCGCTTGGCGGGATTGGCTGCTCCGCGCCATCGCGGGCGCCCCGTCCCAACTCCAGATCGTTTACGGACTCGACGGCGCCCGGAGGCTTCCGGAGGCGAGCATCCCGTGGCTTGCCGGTTATGAAGGGTCCATGCCCGTACGCACGGGGAATGCGGCCGCTCCGCAGCTTCAGCTGGACGTCTGGGGTGAAGTCCTGGATGGCCTCTCGCTGACCCGGGCCGCCTCCCCTGACGGCACGGTGGACAATTCCTGGGACATCCAGGTGGCCTTGATGGAATACCTTGAAGGGGCCTGGAACCAGCCGGACAACGGGTTATGGGAAATGCGCGGACCGCGGCGCCACTTCACGCATTCCAAGGTCATGGCCTGGGTAGCGGCAGACCGCATGGTCAAAGCCGTACGGACCTCAGGCCTGCCTGGCCCGCATGACCGATGGGCGGCGCTTCGCAGCGAAATCCATAACGACGTCATGACCAAGGGCTTCGACGAGGACCTCAACAGCTTCGTTCAGTCCTACGGCAGCAAGGAACTGGACGCGAGCCTGCTGCTGGTGCCCCGCGTGGGCTTCCTGCCGCACCGGCATCCGCGCGTTGCCGGGACTGTGGAGGCTATTCAAAAGGGACTCACGGAGGACGGATTGGTTCTCAGGTACCGGACCCAATCCGGACACGACGGCCTGCCCGGGAACGAGGGGGTATTCCTGGCGTGTTCGTTCTGGCTGGTGGATGCGCTGCTGGGTATCGGCCGAAGCGATGAAGCCAGAGAACTCTTCGAGCGGCTCCTAAGCCTGCGCAATGACGTGGGCCTTCTCAGCGAAGAATGGGATCCCCGCGCACGGAGGCAGCTCGGAAACACTCCCCAGGCGTTCAGTCATTTCCCGCTGATCCACAGCGCCTTGCAGCTGCACCACGGGGAGGCCCACAAGAGCGACACCCCGTTCGGCAACGGTGGACACTCCGGCGCATCTACCCTTCGGAATGATCCACGCCTTCAGTAGTTTCACCCTTATGGCGGGCTTCTTCAAGGTGGATATCCAGCTTCCGTTCCGCTTCGCGCCGGCGCTGCCCGACGGTCCGAAGTTGCTGCGTTGTTGGCGCGCCCGCGTCCTCTGCCGCAATCCCTGCCGGCTCGGAGGGCTGGTGTTTCTCTTGTTCGCCCATATGAAAATCGTCCCATCGTCGCCGCTTTTGCGATAGCGGGAGTTGCTTCGCTGACTGCGGTTCCTGCACCCGCCGGTGGGTTGACGTCGGTGGGTTGACGTCCGACGGCGACCTGCCGCCGTCGGGTATCGCCCGGGCGTGTGGCGGTCGCCGGGTCCCGGCTTCGTTCCAGTCGCTGGTTCGGGAAAGCTTCAACCCGTCAGCTTTGAGGAACACCAATGCCATAAGCATGCTTACTGTTTTCTTCGCAAGTCTTTTTGGGAAATTCCCAACTATGGCTGAAGGACATCCCGACCGCCTTCCGAGCCGTTTCCCAGGATTCTTGGAGCTTAGGCCGTTGAACGTACAGGAGGCTTGGGTGGACGACCCACGCCGGGTAGCGTGAGCCGCAGACGAGTAGCCCCGCGCGAACGAATCCAAGGAGCTGGCCCATGAGCAGAGCCCACCGCACGTCCCACCACGAGCCGGACACCGCCGTCGAACTCAATCCCTTGTTCAGCAGGCCCGGAGAATCCACCATCTTTCCCCGCTTCACCCTGCCCGAAGGCGAATCCCTGCCGGCTACCGCCTACCAGGTCGTCCACGACGAAGCGATGCTGGACGGCAATTCCCGCCTGAACCTGGCAACGTTCGTGGGGACGTGGATGGAAACCGAAGCGTCCACCCTGTACGCGGAAACGTTCGACAAGAACATGATCGACAAGGACGAATACCCCCAGACTGCACTCATCGAAACGCGGTGCTGGCGGATGCTCGCCGACCTGTGGAACGCGCCGGATCCTTCGAAAAGCATCGGCACGTCCACTATCGGATCCTCGGAAGCATGCATGCTGGGTGGCCTGGCTTTGAAGCGCCGCTGGCAGCACTCCCGCCGCGCAGCAGGCAAGCCAACGGACAAACCCAATCTCGTGCTCAGCTCCGCAGTCCAGGTTTGCTGGGAAAAGTTCTGCAATTACTGGGAAGTCGAACCGCGCTTTGTCCCGGTCACCAGCGAACATCCCACGCTGGACGGCCATGACCTGGACCAGTACGTCGACGAGAACACGATCGGCGTCGTCGCCATTCTGGGCGTCACCTACACAGGGCTCTACGAGCCTGTAAAGCTCATCTCGGAAGCGCTGGACGAAATCCAGGCCCGCCGCGGCCTGGACATCCCCATTCACATCGACGGCGCGTCGGGTGCGATGGTGGCACCGTTCCTCCAACCCGAATTGCTATGGGATTTCAGACTGCCCCGCGTAGGATCGATCAACACCTCCGGCCACAAGTACGGCTTGGTGTATCCGGGCCTGGGCTGGGTGGTCTGGCGCGACTCGGACGCCCTTCCGGAGGATCTGATCTTCCACGTCAGCTACTTGGGCGGCGACATGCCCACCTTTGCCCTAAACTTTTCCAGGCCCGGCGCACAGGTGCTCCTGCAGTACTACCTGTTCCTGCGGCTGGGCTTTGCCGGGTATAGATCCGTCCAGGCTACGTCCCGCGATGTGGCGCTCTACCTCTCAAGCGAGATCGGAGCCATGGACGCTTTCACCCTATGGAGCGACGGTTCGGACATCCCCGTGTTCGCCTGGCAGCTCACCGAGGGTTACACAGAGAACTGGAACCTCCACCACCTTTCCGAACGCCTGCGCATGAACGGATGGTTGGTGCCGGCCTACCCCTTGCCCGATGGATTGAGTGAGGTAACAGTCCAGAGAATTGTTGTCCGGAACGGTTTCACCCGCGACCTCGCCTCCAGCTTCCTGGCCGACCTCACCAAAGCAGTGGACTACCTGGACAGCCTCACCTCGCCCATGCCCACGGACAGGCAGCCCGAGGGCTTCCACCACTGATTCACGTCTGACTCTTGCGACAGGAGGCCGCAATGTGCCGACTCTTCGGGCTGCATGCCGGCGCCCACCCAGTCCGCGCCACGTTCTGGCTGCTGAACGCGCCGGACAGCCTCTCGATGCAGAGCCGTAAGGAACCTGACGGCGCAGGAATAGGGACCTTCGATGCGGCAGGTAACCCCCATGTGGCCAAACAACCGCTGGCAGCATGGGAGGACCACGCCTTCGCCCGCGAAGCCCGCGACCTTAAAAGCACCACCTTCCTGGCACACGTGCGGTACGCCAGTACCGGCGCCCTCACCCTCGTCAACACTCACCCTTTCGAGCAAGACGGCCGGATCTTCGCCCACAACGGGGTGCTCCGGGGGCTGGAAAAGCTAGATGCCCGCCTGGTTGAGCTCGGCGCGATGGACCTGGTGCAGGGCCAATCGGACAGCGAGCGTCTTTTCGCCCTGATCACTGCGGAGACCCGAGGCGCGGACGGGGATGTGCGCGCGGGGATCCTGGGCGCCGTCAGGTGGATCGCCAGGGAACTGCCGGTGTTCAGTCTCAATTTCATCCTGACGACGGCCACCGACATGTGGGCGCTCAGGTACCCGGCGACGCACGAATTGTTCATGCTGGAACGGCATCCGGCCGAACCCAGCCCGCTCGACGCACGAAGTGAGCGCATCCGCTCCCGCAGCACCGAACTCTCCCGGTCCGCGCATGTCCTCTTCGCCACCGAACCAATGGACCACAATCCGGGCTGGCGGCCCCTGGCGTCCGGCGAATTGGTGCATGTCGGACCGGATCTGGAGGTCACTTCCAGCGTCGCTTTCCCCGATCCCCCGGCCCACCTCCTCACTCTCGATGACCTGGAACCAGCAGCGGCAGCTTCGCAGGCACCGTAAATCCCGCCACCTCAGGCGAGCAACGCACCTCAGCCGGGCAACGCCCCTCAGCCGAGTACCGCACGACGGCGACCTGGCGCCTCTGGCGGGACCGGCGTCGTGCGGTTGGGGACGGCGCCGTGCGGTGGGGTGCCGCCGTGCGGTGGGGGCCGTCGTCGTAGACATGCCGTTCACGGGGGTCCTGCGTCCCTCAGGCTTGCCGCCCGCCGACGACCGCATTGATGGCTTCCGCGGCCGTCGGAGCAACCAGATCCGGGGCGGCAAGGTCCAGGGAGCCAGTGTCCCCGGCCCAGGTTTTGCCTCGCGAGACCCAGGCCGTTTTCAGTCCCGCCCGTCGGCCGCCCGCGATGTCTGCGGTTGGGTGGTCGCCAACCATCCACCCGGCTACTCCGGTTGCGCCGGTTGCGCCGGTTGCGCCGAGACTGGCGGTGGCAATTCGGAAGATTTCGCGGTCTGGTTTCTTCACCCCCACGGCCTCGGAAATAATGACGGCATCCACAGAGGCTTCGAGACCGAGCCGACGGATCTTGAGCGTTTGCTGCTTTGTCGCGCCGTTGGTAACGATGCCTATTTTCCAGCCCGCTTCACGGGCATTTCCCAGAGCGGATGTGACGCTTTGGTCCAGGGTCATCAGGGACACGTGGTCAAACAGCAACATACGCCTGATTTCCCCGGTATCCGGTGCCGCCTCGAATCGCTGCCCGATGGCACGGGCAAGGGAATCCCGGGACTCGTAGCCGTCTTGATCCGCGTCGATGAGCCACGCTGCGTCAGCCGCGGATCCCCCCAATGTCCCGATGAACGAGCGTGCCCAAGCATTGAAGGCCGCGGCCCTGTCGACCAAGGTGTTGTCGAGGTCCACAAGCAGCAGCATGGCTCAAGAATACGCACGCCAGGTGGCGGGTGCGGCGAAAGCGGCCGTTGTCCACATAAGGTGGTTTGTCCACATACGGGGGTTGTGGGCTTATGGGGTTTCTGCGGGGGTGACAGGCTTGATTCATGGATGGGACGGGGCAGCTTGTTGCACCCGGGACGGTGTTTCCCGGTCGCGGAGAAGCGCCCTTCGTGGGGCTTGATGAAGCTATGAGGGCCTCCCCTGTGCTGAGCCCGCCCACCGATGGCTCCGCGGACTCCCTGCCAGCGGATCTTCCAGACGGTGCCCGCATCCTGCCCCGGATTAGTGACAGGGACACTCCAGGCTTAACCGCAGCGTCCGACCGCGTCCTGGAGGTGGACTCGGTCCTGGATGATGCGGTGGAGGTGTTGGCGAGTTTGCGGGGTGCTGCTGTGGCAGATGCCCGGTTGTTGGGGTTCGTGGAGGCTGCGGATTTCGCGGGCAGGGTCGAGGACCTGGCCCGGACGCTCGAGTACGTCCAGATCATCGCGGCCCAAGCCGTGGAACGGACCCGGAACCAAGCACAGGCGCAGCATTCACCGGCCCGGACCCGGCAGGCACGCGCGTCAGGAGCAACGTCGGCTACGGCAGTGTCAGCAACAACCGGCACCGAGTGGCTGACGGGCTGGACCGAAGCAGCCTCGAGCGCGGTATCGGATCAGGATGACACCGCCAATCCGGACACCACCGGCACAACTGGAGGTTCCAGTGCTGCGGGCGCGGATGGAGCTACTGTCGGTCCGGGCGGTGCGGGTTCGGGCGATGCGGGCGCCGGGAGTGTGCTTGATGATGGGTACCGGAACCCGGCAGAGTTCCTGCGGGCCCGGCTACGGATCGGGATCGGTGAAGCCCGACGCCGCCTCGCCCTCGCCGCGGATGCCCTGCCCGGGGAGGGAATGACCGGGCAACAGGTCCCGGCACGGCGCGAACACCTCGCCCAAGCCCTCGCTCAGACTCAGGTACCCTCCCGGTCCGCCACGATCATCGCCACCGCCCTGGACAAGATCCAGCACCTGACCGACGCGGACACCCTTACCCGGATGGAACAGGC
>NZ_JBHVQI010000030.1:0-50482 GCF_042886835.1 Paenarthrobacter sp. NPDC057981 | reverse complement strand
GAGAAATAAAACCACCAAATCGTGCTGCTGGCGTTAGCTGAAATATTGTCATTTCGGAAATTTCCGACATATTATCTTCACGTGCCCTCCGACGTTTTCGGCGCCCTCGCGAACCCTTCGCGGCGGACCATCCTCGACACCCTCCTCGCCGGTCCCCTGACCGCGGGCGAACTGACGGGTCGACTGGAGCTCAGCCGCTCATCGGCGTCGGAACACCTGACCGTCCTCAAAGACGCGGGGCTGATCCGCGAGGAACGGCAAGGCCGGCACAGGATCTACCACCTCCAGCCGCAAGGACTGCGTGAAGTCAGCGGCTGGCTGCAGCACTACGAGCGTTACTGGAACCAGCGGCTTGATGCCCTGGCCGATCTGCTGGACGACGAATCTACTGAACAGGAAAACACCCATGACTGAAAACGCCATCCGCCTTGAGCGCACCTTCCCCCACCCCAAAGAATCAGTGTGGGCCGCCCTCACGACGCCGGAGCTCCTGGCCCGTTGGTGGGCCCCCGGCGACATCGCGCCCGTCGTTGGGCACCGGTTCACCATGGACATGGGCGCCTGGGGCCAGCAGCAGTGCGAAGTCACCGCCGTCGAGCCCGGCGAATCGATCACTTTCGTCTTCGCCGAAGGCACCTTGGATACGACCATCACCTGGAGGCTGGAAACGGTCGACGCCGGGACAACACTTCACTTCGAACACGCCGGCTTCAACCTGGACTCGCCCATGGGACGGCAGGCCATCGAGGGCATGGGCAACGGCTGGCCGGGCCTGCTGGGGGGGATCGAGCAGGTGTTGGTGAGTGTGGGCTGATTGCGGGGGCGGCGGTTCCCTGCGACTGGCTCATATGTGCGGGCGCTGCTCGGCACCCAGGCCGGCTGCTACATTGCAGGGAAACGGCATGTTCAAGGGGGAACGGCATGGAAGCTTTGCAGTGGATACCAGCGATCCTGGCGGGAGCCGCCGCACTCTTTGTGATGGGATCGATCGTTTGGGCCGTCTTCGATATCCTCGGCGAAACCCGCCTGACTCAAACCGCCAGGGTGCTCTGGGTCGTCCTGATGTTCGCTGTCCCGCTCTTTGGAATTCTGGCCTGGCTGTTTGCGAAGCCCCGGCTGTCCACTTTGCCTCGGTAATACCTAGATGGTGACTGGTGAGCACTCATTTTGGGGGTTTCAGCACCTAGATTGAGCCTTTTCACCCCCTAGTTTGGCTGTTCCGCCACCTAGTGTCGGTGGTGTGGGGCATGCTTGGTTCCGGTCGCACAGCTCGCCGGACCACCCGGCGTGTGACCAGCCCGTCATAAAAGATTCAACAACTTGTTACTGCATCGACTGGACTTAATAAACGGTTTTCAGGATGCTGTTAAGGTGCTCCGGCACCGCCACGACCGATGATCAACCCTTGGGGGAACGCATGGCCATCTTCGACATGGGCGCCGAAACGCTCAGCCACCTGAACAAACAAACCGACGCCTCCCACCAGGACCTCGGCGCCCTGGTCCGCCGCTTCGTCGACGCCGTCACCCCGCTCGAAGGCAAATTCAGCGGCGCGGGCAAAGCCGCGTTCGACGCATTCAAAAACCGCTCCGACCTCGTCGCGTCCGAACTGAACACCGCCCTGGCCGCGATCGTGACCGGCCAGTCCGGAATGAACACCGCCTTCACCCAAGGCGACCTGAACGCCTCCGATAACGCGCGCCGCTCCGAAAGCGCCGCGAACTTCGACGCCGCACGCTTCCAAGGACGGGCCTAAACCATGACCACCAACCGCATCGCCTACGACACCAACATCTCCGCCCAGGTCCAATCCGACATCCAAGGCCTCGCCGCGCAACTCGAGTCCCTCATCGCGGCCCGCCAAACCGACGTCAACCAGGCCATGGCCGACTTCCGCGCCGACGGCGTCGACACCGAATACCAGACCGTCGAAACCCGCTGGAACAACGCCGCCGACGAAGTCAAAGCCATCATCACCCTCGTCCGCACCACCCTGGGCCAGAACGACGAAACCGCCACCACCGCCGCGACCTCTGCCCGCAACGCCGTGCAGAGCATCGGCTAACCCCCGGCTTCTCGATCATGGCTGTCTGGAACATCGACGTCACCGCGGCGTCATCGACGCTCAAGGCCACCGCGGCCCAGGTAGAGGGCGTCCAGCCCTGCCTTGAAGGTATGGGCGCGGCGCTCCAACAGGCCGCTGCCGCGATCCCCGATGATGCGGGCGTGGTCCTTGCTGCGCTGAACGATGTTGTGACCCTAAGGCTCAGCCCTGCCGCTACCGAGGTTGCGAGCCGCTCGGAGAACGTCATCGTTTCCACGGCCCAGGCCTTGAATTTCTACCAGCAAGGGGATCTGACCATGGCGACCGCTGCCCAACGCAGTGCCGGGCAGGTCGATTCACACACCCCTCTGGCACCCACGAGCGGGCCTATGACATCCCTAAGGGATTAAGAATGAGTGCTGATGTTGGCCCTTCCGGGCTGAATCCCACGGGTGGGTTTGCGCTGCCCGATGTTGATGCCCTGGATGCTGCGGCCCAGTCGCTCCGGCAGCACGCTGATGATTTCCTCGCCGACGTGGCGACCTCAACGGCGATCTGGCGGGGACTGTCCTCCTCGTATTCCTCCGATGAGTCGCCCACGGTGTTGGCCGCGTTCGGGACCATCATGCCTGCAGCCCAGCGGGTGCAGGGAGCAGGAGCATCGACGTCGACGGCGTTGGCGGCGTTTTCGGCCACGTGCCGTGAGCTGAAGCATCGTCTGGACGCGTATGGGCGGAAGGTCCATGCTTTGGACGCCGACATCGGCGCATTCCCCACATCCGTGGAAAAGACCACGGTGCTCAAGGATGAAGTGATCACCACCCGGGTGCAACAGCACTGGTCCGGCGAAGCGGACCTCACCGCCCGGCATGACAGTCTCGCCTCCGAGGTCAAGGCCATCCACGATGACTACCTCGCCGCACAGAACAGCTGTGCCAGCGCCCTGGCTCAGGCCTCGGGCGGAGAAACCTACACCGTGTCCCGACCCGTAGGCCCAGACATGAAGTCCGGGAACTGGTTCGATGAGGTTCTCTGGAACGCAGGAACAGCCCTGGGAATCGAACACCCCCAAGAGGAACAGCCTTGGGGCAAGCAAACGGTGCCCTACCGGCCGAACGGAACCCTGGGCCTCCTCCAAGGCTTCGGCGCGGGAGCAATAGAACTCATCGACGGCGTCTACTCATTCGTCGGCACAGACAACCCCAACAAAAGGCAACAAGCGTGGGCGGGCTTGGGTGCGGCCATAGGGGCTTTCACCACCCTGGCCCTTACGCCCCTGTCAGCCTGGGATGAAGAGCGAAAGCAACGCGAAGCCCCCGAAGTCCAGAAAGCCTTGGACTTGTTCGGGTCCATGGGACCGGCGTTCATCCATGCCAGCGAGGCCGGAACCAACCCCAACTGGGCAGCCGGCGCCACGAGCTTCAACGTTGCCAGCATCGTTGGTTCCTACGGTGCCGGCGCGGCACTAAAGAGCGGAGTAGTGGCCAGCAGAGCCGGTGCCATCGCCGAACGACTCAGCATCGCCACTGTGCAAAGTACACGACTGCAAAATCTCTCAGCCATGCTCGGCGCAACAGCGAGCGGCCTCAAAACCACCGGAGAGTTCCTGGCCAAACCCGGCTCGCTGACCCTCAAGGTCTCCGACATCCTGATGCCCAACACCACCGCCAAAGTCATCAACACCATGGCCCAAGCCCGCCATGCGACCTGGGCCGCGATCAGCACTGTCAAAACAGCAACCCTGGACACCATCACCACGTCCAAGCATGGACTCGCCGACGGCATGGGACACCTCGCGAACGGCCTGCGCGCAGCAGAAGCGACCATCCCAGGCCCGGTGGTACCGCACCCCAGCGGCGTCGTGACCCGCACCGGAATCCAAACCGGGATCCCCGACCTGCTCGACAACAAGGCCGCAAAGATCCGGGAGAACAACCCACCGGCCTTCGTGCCGCCCAAAACCCCCGCCGCCGATACCCCTGCGCCCCTCCACCTTCCGAGCATGGAAGAACGTTTCCCGCCGCCGGAGAACATCACCAACACCGTCACCTACCGGCACGGCGACAGCGCCTTTCCCGTCCACCGCAAGGAGAATTTCGCCGCTCGCACCACCCTGAAGCCGAACACCGAATACATCATCGAGCACCGCGGCCTCATGAGAGACAGCACAGGCGCCCTCAAAGCAAACACCATCGAGAAGTACTACACCGATGACACCGGCACAGTCACCCGGGTAGATACCTACGCCGGGGTCAAAGGCGCATGGTCCCCCGAACTGAACAAACCTATGCCTAACGTCACCTACAACGTGGTCGCCCAAGTCGACGGTGGATTGCAGAACACCTTCACCCTCAAAATGGACGCCAACGGAGACCTCGCTTACGCCAAAGGCCACATCACCTCAACCCTCGTCGGCGACGTCAACCGCAACGGATGGCAACAACTCAAAGCCGGCTGGCTCGGCGGCCCCGGCTACGACGGCGGCCACGCAGCCCCCTCAGCCCTGGGCTTCATCGGCGAACGCGGCGGACTCTTCCCTCAACACGCCTGGCAAAACCGCAAAATAGGAACACCCAACGAGCTCGACACTTCAAACAACTTCCACGACACGGAAATGGAAGTCATCAAGAAGGTCAAACGCGACATCTCGGAAGGCAAACCCGTCGACCTCAGTTGGGAGATGAACCTGACGAAAAGCACTCAATCATCAGTTCCTCCGACCGTAAGATTGGAATATTCCTTCGGGTCAATGGACCCTGTCATTGCAAGGTTCAATAATCTGAAGATGAGTGAGTAGGTTTCATAGCGTGACTAGCTTTGATCTTGGCGAGGACCCGTGGGTTGAGAGCGGACTGAATCGACTGCAGGAGGAAGCCTTCGGAAATTCAGGGTTCGCTCTCGGTGCAAGTGAACTAGTTGATGTCCTCGTGCATAGAACCAGCACTACCTTCTGGCGCGGACGAATGTATCAAGGCGGCAGCCGAGTGCCCCGTGGAAGTACCTTCCACTTCTCAGACGATTCATTGACAACGTGGCTTGATGAGTGCCACGTTCGTGCCTATACGCTCGGCCGAGGCACGTGGACAACGGCCGAGGTCCACATCTATCCGGACCGACCCGGAAGGCTCGAACTCTTCGAAGAGGAACTTCTGGAGAGAATGCCCGACGGGCACTGGTACCCAGGAGCACGCCCCTCTGGAGCAAGCGCGTGGGCGCAGCAACTCCTCGCTTTCCCGCGAACTGCGGACAACATCCCGCCGTGGATGTGGGATATCTTCCGGACTGAGGACGTAACTCCGCCGATCTACAACCCCGAGTTCAACTCCGTGGACTGGAAGAATCGGCGACGCCCGGTCACTGATAGGGGAACTGACTTCACGGTCGAACCAACCGTGATTGATCCTACGTTGGAACCTGGTGTCTTCGCCAAGATCGGAAAGAAACTCTTCGGAGGATAAGACCCACACGACCCGTCCGGCGGCGTCGTCGGTTCGGTCAGTTAAGCGGCAGTCTTGCCGGCCACGCCTCCCCCGCCCGCAGTCATTCTGGCACCGCTAAAACCAATCGAAAGATTAGATAGTGCGAAGCTCCCTACGAAAATAGGCTCCAATGGTCACGTTTGACTTGAATTCAGAACCCTTCGTCGAGATCGGATTACAGAGGCTTTCTGGCGAGGCTTTCGGGCCTGATGGCTTCGCTCAGCACATGGACGAGGTCGTACATGTGCTGATTCACCGCAGAACAAGCACATTTGGGTTCGGTCATGTGGTCTCCGGCGATAACCACATCTATACGGGCCGATCAGATACAGATAGGTTCTCATACGACGGTTTGAACGTCTGGCTCGACGAATGCAGATTTCTGGCGTATTCACCGGGTGTAGGAACGTGGACTACGGCCATCATTCACGTCTTTCCAAATCGACCTGGCCGGCTCGATCTCTATGACGAAGAACTTTTGGAGAAAGATGCCCAAGGTAACTGGCCACCCGGAGGAGGTCCGGCCAACGCCCTAACATGGGCGCAGCAACTCCTAGCATTCCCGCGGTCTGCGGCCAACATCCCGCCGTGGTTGTGGGATATTTTCAAGGCTGAGGACGTAACTCCGCCGATCTACAACCCGGAGTTCAACTCCGTGGACTGGAAGAATCGGCGACGCCCGGTTACTGATAGGGGAACTGACTTCACAGTCGAGCCAACAATTATTGACCCATCGTTGGAGCCGGGTGTCTTCGCCAAGATCGGACGGAAACTCTTCGGAGGGTAAGACCAAAGCGACCCGACCGACGTCGTCATTTTCATGTCAGTAAAGCGGCATTCGCGCCGCCCACGGATCCTGCGACCGCCGTCGTCGACCTTCATCGCCCCAGGACCTGCCGACCGCGGTCGCCGTCGGTGAGAACTACTACACCGATGACACCGGCACTGTCACTCGGGAAGTTACCTACGCCGGGGTCAAAGGCGCATGGTCCCCCGGAATTGGAGCTTGAATATCGCTTTAGCCAGGACCGTGCCACGTTCAAGACCTTCAATAACTAGACCAATTGGGAGAGTGTAGGCAATTGACCTCTTACAACCTGCGCGACGAGCCTGTGATCATTCGGGGCGTGGCGAGACTTCAGAGGGAAGCGTTCGGGCCCTCAGGGTTTGCTGTCGGCATGACCTCGGCCTCTGCGACACTTATTCATCACGTCTCGGGAACGTCGTGGCATGGATCGATGCAGGCGGAGTCAGGTATGAGCTTTATGGCAGGGGACCAGCGCTTCTCCCGAGAGGCTTGGAACGATTGGTTGGAAGAGTGCCGCCTATTGGCCTATCGGCCTGGGGCCGGAACCTGGACCACAGCTGAAGTGTCAATCTTTCCAGACCGCCCCGGCCAACTTCAGTTTTTCGACGAGGAGCGTCTGGAACGCGACCCAGACGGACACTGGTACCCTGGCGAGCACGCATCGGATGCCCGAGTGTGGGCTGAAGAGCTCCTACACTTCCCTCGTACTGTCGACAACATCCCGTCCTGGATGTGGGATATTTTCAAGGCTGAGGACGTAGCTCCGCCGCTCTACAATCCGGAGTTCAACTCTGTGGATTGGAAGAATCGGCGTCGGCCGGTAACTGATAGGGGGACTGACTTCACAGTCGAACCGACCGTGATCGATCCTTCCTTGGAACCCGGTGTTTTCGCCAAGATCGGCAAGAAACTCTTCGGCGGCTAAGACAAGCGAGACTGATCAGGCATAGGGGTCGGTTGAGCCAAAGAGCGAAAGCTGCCAGCCCCAAATCCCGCGCCCTGCTCCGCTATAACTTCGAAGGAGAAGAGATAGAAGGGTACGTTTCAATAACCTGAACATGGATGGAGATCTTACCGATGCCAAAAAGTAAGACGCTGGAAGATGAATTTGTGACAGAGGGGCTTAAACGCCTTCAGCTCGAAGCATTTTCTCAGCGGGGACCCGGTAACGGTGCCGAAGAAGTAGTGAGCACTTCGGTTGTCCAACAAGCCATGTCGCGTCGGTACGACGACGTAAAGCGCAACGGCCAGTGGGGCCAGGCTGATATCTCCTCAGATTTCTCAGATGAGGCCATGGACAGATGGCTGCTTGAGTTGCGAGAACGCTGCTACGTAATCGGTGAGGGTACTTGGATGACGTGCAGGGTGTTCCTTTATCCAAACGAGCCAGGTCGGCTCGAAGTTTTTGACGAAGAGCTACTCACTAAGGGACTTCACTCCACGTCAGGGCGGCTAAATGCGCGGTCGAGCGCAGCAACACTCACGTCCGAGCTCATGGCGTTCCCGCGAACAGCGGAGAACATCCCGTTTTGGATGCGGGATGTCTTCGCAGCCGAAGGCGTGACTCCGCCTATTTACAACCCGCAGTTCAAATCCGTTGACTGGAAGAACCGCCGCCGTCCAGTCACTGACAGGGGAACTGACTTCACGGTCGAACCAAGCGTGATCGATCGCTCGTTGGAGCCCGGCGTCTTCGCCAAAATCGGACAGAAACTCTTCGGCGGATAGGACCAACGCGACCACCGGCGTCGTCGTTTCAGCACAGCCAAACGGGAGGCCTGCCAACCGCACATTCCGAGCCCGCCGTCGTCGACCTTCATCACTACTGGACCGACCGACCGCGGCTGGCACCCCAACACCGTTGAGAAGTACTACACCGGTGCCACCGGCACTGTTACCCGGGTAGATAGGTACGCAGTCATCAAAGGCGCATGGTCCCCGGAACTGAACAAACGCATGGAAGCGCGGGGGCCGGTTGACTTAACCCCGGGAAATGAAGATCGAACCCAGCGCTAGGGCCGGAATGTCGCGAGAGATAAGGCTGAGGGGCGCCATTGACGGCGGAAACTCCGCAATCGCGAGATTCAACAACCTCGTCGAACCCGAATTAGGCTAGGTACGTGGACGCCTTGAGGATAAACTTTGACCCTTTTGTTGTTACCGGCCTACAACGACTTGCATCTGAAGCATTCGGCCCCGAGGGTTTTGCCCGCGGCCTAGATGAGGTCGTACATGTTTTAGTTCACTACGGGACTCGTACGTTCGGCTATGGCCACAAAATTAGCGAGAACAAGATCATCTATAAGAGCCAAGGCTTTGAGGACGATTTTTCCACGCAAAACCTGGATCACTGGCTAGATGAATATAGGAACCGGTCCTACGTTAGCGGCTTCGGAACATGGACTACAGCAGAGATCCATGTCTTTCCTAACAAGGCGGGTCGCTTGGATGTCTTCGACGAGGAGCATCTCGAACGAATGAGCAACGGCCGGTGGCACCCCGGCGGTAAGCCTGCAGGAGCCGCAACTTGGGCTCAACAGCTCCTCAGATATCCGCGTACTGCCGACAACATCCCGTCCTGGATGTGGGATATCTTCCGGGCGGAGGACGTGACTCCGCCGATCTACAACCCGGAGTTCAACTCCGTGGATTGGAAGAACCGGCGACGCCCGGTCACTGATAGTGGGACTGACTTCACAGTCGAACCAACCTTGATCGATCCTTCGTTGGAACCCGGTGTCTTCGCCAAGATCGGAAAGAAACTCTTCGGAGGATAAGACATACGCGACCCGTCCGGCGTCGTATTTGTGTCAGCTCGGTCGTATAAGAGTCTCGCCAACCGCAAATACCGCGGCCGCCGTCGTCGATTCCTTATTCTGCCCGGAAACAACGCGCAGGCTTGAATATAGCGTTCTTAAGCTGAAGGATCCCTGAGAAAATGACTACATACGACTTTTATCGTCACCCACTAGTGAAGGAAGGTCTTACGCGACTCCAAAATGAAGCGTTCGGTCCCCATGGGTTTGCGCAGTCAATGGACGAAGTTGTCGAAATCGTGGTAAGCCGCCCCTCCTCGCTTTACCTGCGAGGGCACATGGTTGCGGGCTCGACTGTATTGGACCGCGATCGCGGTGCAAGATTCTCACGTGAGGCCCTGAACCGATGGCTTGATGAGTGCCGAGTTGTAGCTTACGTTCCGGGTCGGGGAACTTGGACCACGGCAGAAGTCCACGTCTTTCCAAATGCTCCCGGCAGGCTTGACCTGTACGACGAGGAGCACCTAGACCGGATGCCTAACGGCAATTGGTACCCGGGAGCCAAGCCATCTGACGCCGCAACTTGGGCACAACAGTTGCTGCGTTTCCCTCGCGCTGTCGACAACATCCCGTACTGGATGTGGGATATCTTCCGGGCGGAAGACGTGACTCCTCCGATTTACAACCCGCAGTTCAACTCGGTTGACTGGAACAACCGTCGTCGGCCGGTCACTGACAGGGGAACTGACTTAACAGTCGAACCAACTACTATCGATCCTTCCTTGGAACCTGGTGTCTTCGCCAAAATCGGCAAGAAACTCTTCGGCGGATAAGACCAACGCGACCCGACCGGCGTCGTGATTTCAGCTCCACAAGGCGAAAGGCTAGCCAACCACAAACGCCGCGCCCGCCGTCGTACCCTTCCTGAAAAGCGATCCGCTATCCGCCCGCGATCTCCCGCAGCGTCTGCAAGTGCGCCGCCCACACCTCACGCCCGGAGGCAGTGAGGCTGGCCGAGGTCCGCGGCATCTTGCCCGCGAAGCTCTTCTTGATCTTCACGTACTCGGCCTTCTCCAGAGTGGCCAGCTGCTTGCTCAAGACGGAGTCGCTCACTTGGATGGCATCGCGGATGTCCTTGAAGTCCATCGACTCCGCCCCCGCCAAGGCAGCCATGATGGAGAACCGGACGGGTGAGTGAACGAGTTCGTTGAGCTTGTGGCGCGGGTGCTCCGCCGGGGTCGTCATGCCCGCAGCTCACGGAAGGCCGCGGCCAGGCCGATGCCGGCCAAAGCAATCGCCGCAGGTATGTAGAACCAGAGATTGCCGTCGCGGAAGACAGATGCGCCCACGACGAGTGCCACCACGTACAGGGCAAAGTACGCCAACAGGGATGTCAGGAAGCACTTGGTGAAACCGGCCTTGGTGGAGCGCTGGAACATGGGCCAGACGCAGGCCGTCACGGCGGCCCAGGCGCCCACGGAGCAAGCCAGCAATGCGGCGCCATAGCCGGTAACCAGCACAATGTGCATGCCGATCAGGAGCAAGGAACCCAGGATCGCAAGGCTGGTAAACGTGACGGCAACCGGCCAGGCGGCGGCATTGGTGGACGTGGCGCTGATGGCCTCCGCCCGGGCCAGGAGTTCGCGGGCTTCCGCAGCGGATGGGCCGCTGATGTTTTCTGTCATTGTTCCCCCAAGAAGTTGGTCTTGTGCATTGAGCCTAAGAAAGTACTTTCCATCTTGTCAAGTACTTTCCATGAGCCCCGCCGTTACCCGCCGCGGTGACGGACCCGGTAAATTTGATTCCACGAGTTTGACCCTCGGTGAGCAACACCACTCGCGCGCCTCACGAAAGCAGGATCATATGACCGTCTCACCCCTCATCTGGGGCATCACCATCGTCGTCATTCTGGCGCTTTTGGCCTTTGACTACTTCTTCCACATCCGCAAAGCCCACGTCCCATCGCTCAAAGAAGCAGCCATCTGGTCCTCCATTTACGTGGGGCTGGCTGTCATCTTCGGCATCCTGGTACTGGTCTTCGGCGGAGCCCAGATGGGCTCCGAGTACTTCGCCGGATACATCACGGAGAAGGCACTCTCGGTCGACAACCTGTTCGTATTCCTGATCATCATGGCGAGCTTCAGGGTGCCGCGCGAGGATCAGCAGAAGGTCCTCCTGTTCGGCATCGTGTTCTCGCTGATCGCCCGCACCGGCTTCATTTTCCTGGGCGCTGCGCTGATCAACTCGTTCGCCTGGGTGTTCTACATCTTCGGCCTCATCCTGCTGCTCACGGCCGGCAACCTGCTCAAGCCCGGCGACCACGGCGACGATCAAGCGAACAACTTCATCATCCGCCTGGCCAAGAAGTTCTTCCACACCACGGATAAGTACGACGGCGACAAGCTCTTCACCATGGTCAACGGCAAGCGTGCCCTGACTCCCATGCTGCTGGTCATGGTGGCAATCGGTGGCACGGACATCCTGTTCGCACTCGACTCCATCCCCGCGATCTTCGGCCTCACCCAGAACGTGTTCATCGTCTTCACGGCCACCGCATTTTCACTGATGGGCCTGCGCCAGCTCTACTTCCTGATCGACGGCCTCCTGGACCGCCTCATCTACCTCTCCTACGGACTGGCCGCCATCCTCGCGTTCATCGGCGTCAAGCTGATCCTGCACGCCCTTCACGAAAACAACCTGCCGTTCATCAACGACGGCGAGCACGTCAACGTCATCGAGATCACCACCGGCTTCTCGTTATCAGTGATCGTTGGAACCCTGGTCATCACCGTTGCACTCTCGCTCCTGAGCCCGGCAGGCAAGGCCCAGACCGCGATCAACAACGCCCGCCGCCATGCGGTGGACTACCTGGACCTGGACTACACCGCCGACGCCAACGAACGCGAACGCATCTACCGCGCCCTGACGGCCGAGGAAGCACAGATCGTGCAGATGCCCCTGAAGTACAGGAACAAGGCCAAGGACGTGGACAAGATCCGCGAGCAAGTGGCCGAAGCACACCGCCAGCATGCGGAGTTTCTCAACCGCTAGGCGTTAGGAACCGGACGGGACCTTGGCACACAGCCAGGGTCCCGTTTTGTTGCCCTGCTAGGCCGCGGGCTTCCGCCACATCACAGCCAGCACCAGCACCACCGCGCTCAGCCCCAGCATCACAAGGACCATCAGCCCCCAGTTGGCCTGGTTCACGCCTGAGCCGTAGAGGACACCGATCAGGACAGTCGCCGTAATGGCCCCCAGGTAGCGGCACGTCTGGAAGATTCCCGCAGCCACTCCCCTCTCCTCTGGCCGGGCGGAAACGTAGAGACCCTGGTTGGATGCCGTACTGACAACGCCGTACGGGACACCCATCATCGCGGTCAGGACGAACACCACCGGCACCCAGAGCGACACCGTGAGAAATCCCAACGCACTTGAGGCAAGGGTCAGTATCAACACCCCGGTGATCAGCACCGAACGGACGCCGAACCGCTCAATGAACCGCACCGTCAGCGGCGTCACCACAACCGACAACGCCGCAAGGGGCAGCATCAGCAGGCCTACTAGACCGGCGTCGTAGTGGCCTGCTTCCTGCAGCAACTGCGGAAGTCCGAAGAACGCGAAGTAATACACGCCGCTGAAGACGACGAAGAGCAGGTAGACCAGCAGCAGCGGCCGGTTACGACCCAACAGGCGCAGGTCAAGGAACGGGGGCCGGAACCTCAACTCGCGCCAGGCAAAGAGCGCGCCAATCACCGTAGCGGCACCCAGCAGGTACCAGCGGTATCCCGGCAGTACGTTGAGCAGGGCCATCATGGCCAACATGAGCGAGGTAACGAACGCGAGGATGCCGGGAATGTCGGAGTCGCGGATAAGCGTTCCCAACGAACCCGTTTCGCGGCCAGAATCCGCGGGCGCCGTCTGCCGCACAACGAAAAGCGCGAGCAAGGCAATGGGCACGTTGATCGCGAACAGGGCCTGCCATCCCACCAAACTCACCAACAGACCGCCCACCACGGGACCGACGGCGGCCGCGGACGTGTTCGCCATCTGGATCCGGCCAAGCGGCCGCGTGGATGGCAGGTTCGCCAGCCGGCTCAGTTCGGTAACCATCACGACGGCGGACGGGTAGGCGGTTGCGGTGCCCACCGCCATGAGGGCGCGGGCCACACAGACCAGGGCGAAGTTGGGCAGGAAGGGGGCGATTGCGCACGTGACCGCCACCAAGGCCATGCCGAACATGAAGAGCCGCCGGGGACCGAAGCGGTCGGCCAGCCTGCCCATGAGGGGCTGGCCCGCAGCCGATGCCAGGTAGAACGAGGTAATCACCCAGGTGACCGTGGCGACGTCGAGCGCAAAGTGCTCCCGAAGGACCACCAATGCCACAGCGATCATGGACGAGTTCAGCGGATTCAGCGCCGTTCCAAGGCTCAGCGCAGCAATGGCGAGCCCGGGACGGGGTTTGTTGGCGGTCACCCAACCCAGTCTGCTCCATGGTTGCCTCGGGTTACCAAACGGGGTCACAGGGCGGACTTTGGGGACCGAGGTCGATTCTGCTGGATCATTCCCTGTCGCCCAGGCACCGACCTCCGGAATTCCGGGGCACCACTGAGGCGCCCGAGGCGATGATCCAGCAAAAATGCAGCCCGCCCAAACAGTTAACCTTCCCGCCATTCCAAGTACGGCAGTCTCGTAATTCCGATTCAGATACGCGTCTCCGCTGGAGAGCTGTCCGCGAATCTGGATGTCGAGGCAATGATTGACCTCGTCAACGGTCCGTGTTTCGACCGCCGGACGGCGATGCCTCCGTCGTCGACGCAACGCGGGAGCGCGTCAGGAACGCCGTGAAGTTAGTCTGGGACGGCGCGCTGGGTCGGTGACTTGTTTTGCTGAATCATTCGGCTTGACGCGACCTCCGCGCCGCGAATTCAGGGCCGCCAAACAGCACCTCGGAATGATTCAGTCGAAATCGCACCTACTCCACTCATCTATCCTCCAAACCGGCCAGTAGACCAGTACTGATCTAGATGGAGGCGAGGCACTTTTGAAGTACCTCCGCTTCTTCTCTAAAACCGGTGTCCTGTAGCAGAAATGACGAAATTACCTCGAGCAAAGTGGCCGAACCTCCAAAGGGGCCGGCAACTGCAATGAGCCAGTCATGATGATCCAAACCTTGACCACTCGAGATTGCGTCGCGCAGCTTTTCCGCAGTTTGCTCGGAGAATCCCTGATACTCTTCATCGCCGGAAAACCAGCCCATCAGCCGATTTCGAACGACCACCTCGGGGGCAAATTCACCAGGAAGAAAAGCGTATCCATCAGGGGGAGTATCACTTCTCTGGTCGCCATCAAGCACGCCAACAACCCGGTGATCTAGTGCGGCAGCGCCGGATTTCTTGTACCCGTTAATGCCCCTCACAACGGCGCGCACGCCAGACTCGCCATCCTTCGCAAACGCAATCCCAACCTCATCAAGAGCGCTGCGGTCTAGATGAGCAATGATCATCTCCAGAAGTTGGGCTGCAAAAAGGTCCTCTGTCAGAGCCATGCAGCGTAGCGATCGTTTCAGGCCTAGCCTGCTGGCCAGAGCCCTGGAATTCATGTCAGTGGCTACTGACATCGTCGGAAGTGAAGTAATCAGCGACACCTGGCCGGGAGGTAGCGAGTCGAAGACCGACGGCGAGTGCGTTGAGAGAATAATCGAGAAATCATTTGCGGCAGAAATTTCAACCAACGCTTCTGTCAGTTTGCGTTGAGAAACCGCCGCCAAATGGGTCTCAGGTTCTTCAAGAATGACGACTGCACCTTGCGGTATTTGCTCCAACCTCCATAACAGGTACATGGCAGACAGTTCGCCTCTCCCCATCCCTAGCACTGAGTATTCAGCACCCATGGCCCGAACCTTGAAGAACGGGAGGGCGGCGTCATCCTCGCTAACTGAGGTTATCTCGTAGACGTCGATAGACTGGTACTGACGATTAAGGACATATGATGCAAGTGTCATTGCATCACTTGTTGCCGGGGCAGGGTCTACTCCCTCAATGAGATCAGAGTAGTTGGGGTCGTCACGGAGCATCGAAAGGAAGCGTTCAGTCTCCACGGCCGCATCGATGTAGTAGACGTGCTCCGGTGCCTCACCGGATCTCGAGAGAGTAAACCCACTCTCGTCCGAGCGTGAGATCCTAAGTCCTGACCGCATCTCCTTTCCCTTTTGGCGATCGTTCGACCAACAAACCTCGATTTCATCTAGCTGGGCGAACCACCCCACCGAATCGTCTAGAAATTCAACGGATGTATCCAAACAGGTACGAATAGCTTGAAGAAGACTCGATTTTCCTGCTCCATTGCCTCCGGCAATTATTGCTATTCCGTTCCCAATATTAACGGTATATCCGCTGGGGACTCGACCACCTTTTAGCAAAACCCGCTTTGGGCTGGCCGAGTATTTTCGTTTGGGTAACTGTTCGATGGATTTATTGATACTTGCCGATCTTACAGAAACCACTGGTCACCCCATCCAGTTACATGGGCATATTGATAAAGCTCCCTATCACTATTTGATCGCTGCTCCAGTATATTTTTAGCACCCTCGATCTGGGCTTGGACGGCCTCGACTGGCTGCCAAGCTCCGATCTCAAATAGAATGACAGCAGCACACAGGTCGCGAAGAATGACGGACGAGACATCTGCCACCCGCGCGGTTGATCGATCATGAAAAATCCGAAGCGCTCCGGCTAGGCGGGGATCATCAATAGTGTTCGGATCCCAGCGGTTAAACTCAATCCATTCGATACCTTTGAAGAATGAACTTCCTTGCGCTTGCGAGAAAGCACCCGCCCGGACCCGCGACAACATGCAGAACCACGTATGAATAGTTGCCTTGTTGGGTCGGATTGGGAGCCCTCCCTCGGCAAGCATTGGGAGAGCGAGAAAGAGATCGATAGCGGTCATGGCGTCGGCGATGATTTCATCCCCAAACTCCCTCGACAACCGATATCGAGCTGTGATACGCCCGGCCGTTATCTTTTCACCTAAGGAACCGATCTCTAATGTCAAGAGGAAACGGCCGATCAAATCATCGTAGGCCATGCGGGCATTTGAGAAGCCTACCCTTTCTTTGCTCAATCCTTGTTCAGCAAATTCACGAACTAGATTCTTAATCTGGTTTCGAGGGCCGCCGATGAAAGCATTGCGCTTCTCAGCTTCTGTAAGATTAGTCGGTTGATTTAACCTGAAAAACAGTTCGTGAGGCTCATCCGGTTCATAGTCGGTAAGTTCAAATACTCTAATAGTGAACTTCCGAAAGTTTCTCTTGATAGAAGCGGGAAGCTGATTGAACCGAAGGCCGTGTAATTCTTGCAGCTCATCCTTCTCTGGCTCTATCAAGCCATCAATAGAAAAGGCTCCATCAATGAAATCTCGGATTGCGGTTAGCCGTTGCTGACCATCGAGGACGTCACTTGTACCTTCAGGACGCACAACGAGATGTACTGGAGGGATGTGCCAGCCACGCAGCACCGTGTCAATCAGTCGTTGCTGCTTTTTGAGTGTCCAGACTTCTCCGCGCTGAAAATCAGGCTGCAGGTCGTAGTCAGCCTCAATGATTCGCCGGTAAATCGTCTCGATGTCCGGATCCTGTGTGGTGAACTTCATTCTCTCCCCAGTAATTTAGTCAAAGCTTGGTCGTATTTCGTATCATGACGCCTCTACAGTGTGTCACCGGTTTGCTTCCTCACACTCGTTCGCGAATTGCTGCGTGGGGGCTAGACGCCCTACTCCTCGAAGTGCGTGGTGATCTTCCCCGAGGAAACGGCAGCAATTATGGACTTGGCCAGGTGCCGCAGCTTGATGTTCCGGTTGCTGGAAGCAGTCCGGAGGATGGTGAATGCCTCGTCCTGGCTGCAATGGTTCTGGGCCATGATCGCGCCGACTGCCAGGTCAATCACCGTACGCGACTGCATTGCCGCCGCCATGTCGTTCCGGGCATCGCTGAGTTGGGCGATTTTCAGGGCGAGCCGCAGGGACTTGGAAGCGTGCAGGGCAAAGACCTCTGCCCGTTCCACATGGGAGTCGCTGAAAGCCTTGACCTTCTCTGAGTAGAGGTTCAGGGCAGCGCGGGTGTCGCCTTCGACCATCAGCGGCACACTGAGGATCGACCGCAGGCCCTGGTCCGAGGCAGCCCGGACATATTCGGGCCAGCGGTGCTCGCTCAGAAGGTCCTCCACCAGCACAGGCGTGAGCTTGTCCATGGCCGTAAGACAAGGACCCTCAAAAGTGCTCTGGAGCTGATCCATGATGCGCGCGCGCTCGTCGCTGCTGGCAGCGGTGGCCGACTTCTTGCGGCGTAATACCGTGATGCCGCTGAAGACCGGGCTTTCCGGGTGGGAGAGGCTCTCGGCGGAGAAAGCTGCGAGATCGCTGAGAAATGCCTCAACATCTTCACTGCCCAAAACCAGATCCAAAAAGTATCCGTTCTGGAGAGCTTCCTGCTCGGGGAGGGGGTTGACCATGCACGTTCCTACTGACTGAAAAGCGTCCCCAGCAGACAGCAAAGGAGCGAAAAGGGCCGCCCTCTGCAAAACGGTCTGGCAATACCTTATCGCCCAACGATCACCGGTACAAAGTGCATCCCAAGACGAGCTGACCTGCGGCAACGTCCCCAGCAACATCCTGTTTTGTCAACCCCGGCAACGTTTACAGGAGACACAATAAGTAAGTAGGCTTACTATGCAAGCGCGGCCCACCAAACCGCGGCCCAATAATGAACCATTCATGCAAAGGAGTCATCAGATGGGCGTAGAAGACAGCATCCGCAAGGCCACTGAAAATGCCATGGAAGATCTGGCGGGCACTTCCGATCCCGTGGAAAAGGACAATGTCCCGGAACCCGGTGAGAAGGACGACGACGTTCAGGTCCACTCGTCCATCAGCGAAGGCTCCAACGCCATGGACTCGGAAACGCCGGAGGAGCAAGCCGACGAGCGTTCTTTCGCCGTGGACGGCCACGGCGAGACTCATGAAGAGCACGTTCACCACGATCAAGGCGTGACAGACAGCGACATCAACCAGGACCGCGAAGGCGATCGGGATGTTCCTGCCGCCTCGGGCGATGTCCCCGGCCCGGCAGGCTTGCCTGAAGGTGATCCGGATTCTCTCCGGGCAGATCCCTCAGAAGGCGGCGAGGACCCGTCCACGTCCATGGGCCGGGGCTGAGGGTCGCCGGCGGCAGCGGGCCAATGGTCGGGAGCGCCTCTCTGTAGGCTGTGGGGGTGCTCCCCCATCCGACCGCCCGCTTGCGCTTCCGCAAAATGACCCCGGGCGACCTCGACGCCATGGCTTCGATGCTCGGCGACCCAAAGGTCATGACGTTCTACCCGGCACCCAAACCCCGCGGCGAAGCAGCGGCCTGGATCGCCTGGAACCAGGCGAACTATGCCAGCCACGGATACGGGTTGTGGCTCGTCGAGACGCACGACGGCGAATTCGTGGGAGACTGCGGGCTAACGTGGCAGAACGTCAATGACCGGTTGGAGCTGGAGGTCGGTTATCACGTGCGCGTGGAGCTTCAGGGTCGCGGATATGCCACGGAAGCGGCTTTGGCCTGCCTGGAGTACGCCCGGGATGTGCTTGGTGCGGGTCGCCTGGTAGCCATCAATCACCCAGACAACATGGCTTCGCGGTGCGTAGCAGAGCATCTGGGGATGCGGCACCTGGAGGATGATCTTGAAGGTTCCACGGTGCGGACAGTGATGGGCGTGGAGTTAGGTTCGTCCATCTAGCGCACCTGTTACGCCAACCGGGCGTCCGTGTCTGGGTCTCTCCGTTCGTCCAGCATCCCCGCGATTCTGCCTTCCAATGCGGCAACCGTCGCCTCCGGCAGGACGATCAAACCATCGAGTTCCTTCCGGGCCCGCTTGTACGCCGTTTGACGTTCGGCCGGGGTGGCGGCGGTGTCCTCGGCGATGCGCAGCAGCTTCCGTGCCGTCGCCAGCCGTTGCCTCTCGGGGCCTGAGAAATTGCCGTCCTTGATACGCCGGGCTTCCCGTTCGGCAACGTCGAATGCCAGTTCGTAGCTGTGGACTGCCGCGCGGTACTCGGCGAGCCGGGCCGGCGTCGAGATTTCTTCCGGCGTTCCGGGACGCAAGCCGTCGGCTTCCTTCTTGGCGCGCAGGAAAGCCACGGTCAGTGGCTCACGAACGTCTGTCATGAGAGGGAAATCGATAAGGTTCCCGACGTCGATCTCGTAGTCCAGCCATCTGTGATTCACGGAATCGTGCGCGGCCATCAGGGAAACCACCTCAGCCTGGTTCGCTTCCTCGTGCACGGCCAACTGGTTTCGCAGCTTCAACAGTTCCACCTTGCGACGGTGCCGCTCTTCGCTGGCCTTCGACCATGACCTGGCCCAGCCGCCAGCCATACCGCCGATGGGAAAGATGAGCCACCAGTAACTGCCAAGGAAGTCGAAGAGGGGTTCCACTGCTCCATCCTCCCACCGCCGCTGACTACCCCTCAACAGTCCCATTTCAAGGAGCGCCACCCGCCAGCGGCCTAACGGCATTGTGCACCGCAGAAGCATTAGATTTTCTTGCCCTAACGCCTATAAAACATTAGTTCCACTTGTTGAGTCGGTATGCTCCTTCCAACCCTCATCACCCTATGGAAGGACACACCTTGCCGACTACGAATGACCACAACGACGTGGCATCCACCCCGGGCCCGAATGTCGTTGTGGCAGGATCCACGAGCGCCGCCGGGCAAGCGGTTGTCGCCGCGCTTCTCGCTGCAGGCGCCCGCGTAGCCGCCGTCGACCTCGACGCCGCCCGTCTGGAAGAGCTCGCCCGGAATTACGACGGCGTGGTCCCCTACACCTGCAACCTGGCGAACCTTGAGTCGGTGGAGAAGCTGGCGGCTGCAGTTCGAAGCGACCTGGGACCAGTGGACGGACTCATCCACCTGGTCGGCGGTTGGCGCGGAGGCGACGGAATCACGGGTCAGAAGGATGACGATTGGGAGGTCCTGCACACCAGCATCATGACCACGCTCCGGAACACCTCCCGCGTGTTCTACCCGGATTTGGAGGCATCACCGCGGGGTCGCTTGGCTATTGTTTCCGCCACGGCAGCAGCGAATCCGACTGCCGGCGGCGCGAGCTACTCGGCCGTCAAGGCCGCCTCCGAAGCTTGGGTCCTCGGCGTCGCAGACGGCTTCAAAGCAGCACAGTCAGGCCACAAGACTGAGCCCAAGAAGCAGACCTCGGCGGCGGTGGTTTTCGTTGTGAAAGCCCTCTTGGACGACACCATGAAGGAGGCCGCCCCGCACCGCAAGTTCCCCGGCTACACGCACGTCACCGAACTGGCCGAACACATCGCCGCGCTCTTCGGCGCCCAGGCTTCCCACCTGAACGGTACCCGTCAGCACCTTGCCTAAGTCCCGGCGTCGTACCCTGTCGCTAGCATGTCCGTATGGACCAGCGACTGCACTTCATCACGTTCGCCTCGCCTGATCTCGACCGGGCCCGCGCCTTTTACAAGGGCGGGCTCGGTTGGGAGCCGCTCATGGACGTGCCGGGTGAAATCCTCTTCTTCCAGGTTGCGCCGGGTTTGATGCTCGGCCTGTTCGACGCCGAAAAATTCGACCAGGATCTGGCCAGCGGCACGCAAACCGCTGGTGTCAGTGGCGTGACACTCTCGCACAACGTCGGCAGCGCAGCGGAGGTTTCCAGCGCTATCGACGCACTTGTGGCTGCCGGCGCCACGCTGGTCAAACCCGCACAGGCAGGCGCTTTCGGCGGCATCTTCCACGGGCACGTCAAGGATCCCAACGGCATCGTCTGGGAGGTCGCGTACAACCCCGGCTGGCGGATCGACGAGGACGGTACGGTGGTTTTCGCATGAGCGCTTCCACGCAGGACGTCACGCACGAGGACATCCGGACGCAATTCGAGGCGTTTCTGGATGAGCACCGCCGGGCCTTGGAAGCATGTTTGGACGGACTCACCGAAGAACAAGCACGACGGCGGCTGGTCGCGTCGCGCACGACGCTACTGGGCCTGGTGAAGCACGCGACTTTCGTGGAAAAGGTGTGGTTCGACGAAGCCATCACCTGCAGGTCTCGGGCCGAGATTGGCATTCCGGCCACGCCCGACGAATCGTTCATCCTCGAGGAGGAGGCCACCATCGCCAGCATCCAAGCGGCTTACTCGGCAGCCTGCGAAGCTTCGCGGAAAGCCACGTTGGGTCTCGGGCTGGACGATCTTCTCCACGGCAACCGCCGCGGACCCCTGCCCCTCCGCTGGGTGTACCTGCACATGCTGCGTGAACTGGCCCAACATTGCGGGCACGCGGATATCCTGCGTGAACAGATTACAGGGGATTTAGAGCGGGCTGCCACCAAGACTGCTTACCCAAAAACTGGATAGGAAAGCACTTCTCGGCGACATGCCCCCTCTGAGTTTTGACGACCTAGGAACCCTTCACCGCTGCGATGAAGTCTTCCAGGGTGCCCTCAAACTTTGTTCCGTCAGCGTCGAAAGGTGTGACCCTTCCGTTGATGACTTCAAAGCGCCCTGACGGTCCACCGATTACATAAAATAGGCCAGGCTCCGGCTCTTTGAGGAACAGGACTGCATTTTCAGAGATCTTGAACAACGGGTCGTCTGAGATCTGATGAAGAACCCCGTCAACAGACCCGCCAGTCTGTCGCACGGTTATGCGGGTCCCCTCTTTCAAGGTGCCCGCGGGATCATGGATTACTTCGTCAACGGTGAACTCAAAATCCGTGATAGGGACAGTTTTGATTTTGGATTCGTCTATGATTCGCGTGAAGCTTCCCTCAACAGCCAGGGCGCTGTGCGTTTTTAGATCCGTCAAATTGTCGTAGCTCCCCGCCCAACTGGCGTCCATGCCTACAGTGCTGGAGGAGCTGCTGGGATTAGCCGCCTCGGGCGAACCTGCGCATCCCGAGAGACCCGCAATAGCTACCAGGGCGATTGTCGCTGAAGCCACATGTGGAACACAGTCGCGAGCGTCCTGCGCCCAGTTGAAACTTGGCCTGCGAATCCAAGGCTCCCTGTTCATAGCTCCCCCTCAGTTGCCCAGAGGACGCCCGTTGCTTCCCTTACTAGATAGGTGGGCCCGCCCGCTAGAACGTGATGCAGATCTCATGTGAAATAGCGGCAGCACTCACCATGATCCGGACGGTGGCAGTCCCACTGCATAAGTGCTGCACCGAACCCGTGGGAAGCCTGCGAACACCCCTCCAAAGAACCGGCGATCTCGCTGCATTCCCACGACCTCGCGGAACCTCGCGGAACCTCCTCGCGGAGCGACCCACCAAAATCCGTTGACACGTGACCAAATAGTCACCTATTCTGAAGCCATGGACGCCGTCTTCAAGGCTCTGGCAGACCCCACTCGCAGGGAACTCCTGGATGAGCTGTTCCGCGAGGACGGCCAGTCCGCCACAGCCCTCGGAGCCAGGTTCGAGATGACCCGTTTCGGCATCGCAAAGCACCTCAAGCTGCTGGAAGATGCGGAACTGGTGGTGGTCCGCCGTCGGGGGCGTGAAAAGCTGCACTTCCTGAACCCGGTCCCCATCCGCCTCATCCACGACCGCTGGGTGAGTAAATACGCAGAACCATGGGCCGCTGCCCTCAGCGACCTCAAATCCAGATTGGAAAGTCCCATGGAAAAGATCTTCGAGATTTACATCAAGACCACGCCGGAACTGCTCTGGGAAGCCATCACCAACAGCGAGATCCGGAGCAAGTACCAGTTCGGCAACACGTTGACCTCCGACTGGACGCCGGGCAGCCGCTTCGAAATGCGCAACCCCAAAGCCGACGCTCCGCTGGGCGAGGGCGAGAACATCGAGGTCGATCCCCCTCGCCGGCTGGTACAGACCATGACCGCTTTGTGGGGCGAGGACGTGAAGGCCGAAGGGACGTCCCGGATCACATGGGAGATCGAGCCGGTGGGAGATTCCTGCCATCTCACAGTGACCCACGACCAACTCCGCGAAGGTGCCAACGACCAGCTCTACGGCGGCTGGCCCATGATTCTGTCAGGCCTGAAGACCTGGCTCGAAACCGGCGAGCAGCTCACCACTCCCGGCTCGCTCATGTACGCCTAACCCAAGTAGGGGACAGATAACGTCGCTCCCGAGTGCCAGAGCAACGTTATCTGTCCCCTAGTTGGGTGGGGGGAGGATTAGGCGACGGGCGCGGCCATCTGGTCTTCGCTCAGCCACGCCGCCTGCATGGTTCCCAGCAAGTGCGGCGCGAATTCTTCCCCGATGGACAGCACTACCCGGCACCGCGCGCCACGCTGGTCCGGGAAGCCAACGTATTGACCACGGAGGTCGCAGACCGTCTGGCCGCGGCCCGGACCATCAGTGGTGTCCACCTTTACTCGGACCTTCGGAGCAACATCCAGTTCCACTCCCCTGACGGCAATGGCAGCGGCAAGGGGGTCGTGCATCGCAGAGCACGCCCGGCCAAAAATATCCACGTAGAAGCCGAAGTAGTAGCCCAACATGTCGCCCAGCGCCTGGGAAACAGGGTGCTCGTTTGCCAGCAGTTCCTGCCGGTGATTCTCTTCCAGGACGTTGGTCATGGTGACATCCAGCGGCACCAGGGTGACGTCCCAGTCGGCGGCGAGGACCTCTGCCGCGGCCTCGGGATCATTGGCGATATTGGCCTCTGCTACGGGCGTGATGTTCCCAGGAGCCAGCGCCGCCCCACCCATGATGGTCAGCTCGGCGATGAGTTCCGGCAGCTTCGGTTCCAGCCGCAATGCCTGGGCGATGTTGGTCAGCGGACCGATCGCCACCAGCCGCAGCTCACCGGCGTGCCGATGTGCCAGCTGGACAAGGAGTTCCGCGGCTGTGGCTTCCACGGGCTCCCGATCGGATGGAGCCAGGTCAACACCGCCGATCCCGTTATCCCCGTGGACATGCGGAGCACCGCCATGGAAAGTGCCCACTTGGGGATCGTGCGCACCCACTGCGACGGGGATGTTCGGATGGCCGGCCAGCTTCAGCAGATCCAGGGTGTTCCGGGCACCGCCGGCCGCACTGACGTTGCCGCTCACGGTGCCGATTCCCACGAGTTCGGCCCTCGGCGAGGCCAGGAGGTAGGCAAGGGCAAGGGCGTCGTCGATGCCGGTATCGCAGTCGAGGAAGAAGGGGGCAGGCTTGGTCATGGTCTCTCGTTTCAGGTGGAGCGGTGGTGAGGGTAATGGTGGGGTGCGCACGAAACCGGCGGACCGGCGTCGTGCTCTAGATCTTTTCGCTCTTCGGCGCGGCGATGAACAGGCTCACGATGAACGCGACGGCGGTGATGGACACCGAGATCCAGAGGGCCGCGGAGTACCCGGCTGCGGTGCCCTGCCCGGCGAACGGCGCAACGACCACGACGCCGAGACTCGCCCCGATACCGAAGGAGGCACCGTTGATTCCCGGCAGGGCGGCGGGTGCTTCCTTGGGCGAGAGCAGCACGGACAATCCGTTGATGGCGGTGAGGAAGAAGCCGTTGTAGAAGATGCCCAGTGCGGCAATGGCGATGAGTACCGCGATCTGGTTGTTGGCGAACAAAGCCGCGACCATGGCACAGGCAAGGCTGCTGGCAGTGCCGACCCGGACGGTCTTGATCCAGCCGCGGCGGTCGGCGATCCAACCGGCCAGGGGAGCGGCGAACACGCCGATCAGCGCGGCAGGGGTGAGGAACAGCAGCGCCGCCACCGAGGCCGGAAGGCCGAAGCCGTTCACCTTGTCCTGGCTGAGCAGCACCACGGTGAAGTTGATGATGGCGAAGATTCCGGCGAGGGTCAGCACGGTGGTCGCGATGACCGGCCACACCTGGCGCGAACGGAGGTGGTGCACTGCTACCAAGGGTGTATCGCGCTTCTTTTCGATGAGCCAGAAAGCAGTGAAGGACGCGATGCTGCCCGCGAGCAGGCCGAGGGCGGACGGCGAGGTCCAGCCGGCGGAGGACCCTGTGGACACAAAGTAGGTAATGCAGACCAGGAACACGGACAGCGAACCCGCTCCCCACCAGTCCATACGGCCCGGAGCGACCGCCGACTTACCGCCCGGCACCACTTTGATGACGCAGACGACGGCGATCGCGGCCAGTACCAGCACGGCAACGAAGATCGACTGGAAACCCAAAGTCTCGGCCATGAGTCCGCCGAAGTAGCCATCCACGCCGCCAACGCCGCCGTTGATGGCTGCGATGATGCCGATGGACGTACCGAAGAGCCGTGCCGGAAGGTACTCATTCAGCACGATGTAGGACAGCGCAAAGATGGCACTGGAGACACCCTGCATGAAGCGGCCCGTGACCAGCAGCGGCAGTGTGGGGGCAAAGATGCACAGCACCGTTCCGGCACCCATGATCACCAACACCAGGAGCAGCGCATTGCGGCGCCCGATGAAGTCGCTCCAACGGCCAATTACCGGTCCTGAGATGGCGCCGGCCAGGAAGAACATCGACTGCACCTGCGCGACGGCTTCGGGGGTCTCGCCAAAGAAAGAGCCGATGTGCGGAAGGGCGGGCGTAATCATGCTGGCGTTGAGTTGGAAAGCCAGCACAGCCAGCACCAGCGTGGAAATCAGCATGGCTGCGGCTTTGCCGTGGATCCGGCCCTCGTCCGGGGTGGTGTTGGGGTCTTCCAAGGATGGGGCCAACGGATCTACCGTCTGCTGGCCTGTGGCGTTGGGGATGTTCACATCAAACTCCTTTGTCCGAGGGCGCAGGGCGGCGCCGCGAGATGTGAGTTGTTATACAAGCATGTATTACGAGCTTGTGCAACCTGTCACAGTCTTCGGGTACAGTGTCGGTAACCCATTCCAAGTGAGGCACCCTTGACCGACAACGCCGTCCAGTTCCTGTCCCGACCCATCGCAACCCAGCCGGGTCAGCCCCTCCGTGTCGCCGCGTACTCCCGCATCGCCGAAGCCATCAGGACCAAGATCCTGCCACCGGGTTCCCTGCTCCCCACGGAGACCGAACTCGGCACCATGATGGACGTCAGCCGCACCGTGATCCGGGAAGCGCTGATGCTGCTGGAAGAAGACGGCCTCACCCGGGCACGCCGGGGCGTTGGCAGGTTCGTGGCCGACTCGCTCCCCCGCATTGGCATTGAACACATCCGCCCCTTCGACCAACTGCTCGGTGGTCCCGACCAGGACATCCAGGTCAAACGCGTCGCCGCCATCAAGCAACCGGCCTCCGAATTCGTAGCTCCGGGCATTGGCGTGGAACCCGATCAGGACGTGTGGTTCTGGGAAAGCGTGCTCATTCGCGACGGCGAACCCGTGGCACACCTGCAGGAAAACGTCGCCCAGGACATCCCCGAGGCGTCAGCCCTTCAAGAAGCCGCCGAAACACCCACCCTTTCGGCAGCTACGCTCCTTGAGGTCCTCAGCAGGCTTCCCGGCACAACCCTAGGCCCCGGTGAATGCGAAATCAGCCTCAGCACCGCCGGACCCAGCCGTGCCAAGCTGCTCGGGTTGCGTCCGTCCGATCCCGTTCTGGTCCTCACCCAGTACGTCCGGCGGAAAGGCTCACCGTTCTACCTGGCCAAGTGCCTCGTTGCCGCCAAGGCCGGGCACCTCTCCGTCATCCAGTCCTCCTGAAGCTCACGCCCAGCTGACCCACACAAAGGATCTCCCATGAGCAACACCGTTCATTCTGCCGCGCCCGTTTCGCCGTCGAGCCTCACAGTCGTCGGCAGCATCAACCTCGACATCACAGCCACAGCCAGCCGCCTCCCCTCCCCCGGCGAGACGGTGGGTGGCGCCGTCCTCCGCCAGCAGCCCGGCGGCAAAGGTGCCAACCAGGCCGTCGCCGCGGCCCGGCTCGCGGGCAGCTCACGCATGGTGGGAGCCGTAGGCCAGGACGACGCCGGGCGGTCACTTCTGGACGCAATGGCCGCCGCCGGCGTCGACATCAGCAGCGTCGCCCGGGTGGACGAGGCAACCGGGACGGCGCTGGTACTGGTGGACAGCGACGGCGAAAACCAGATCGTCGTGTGCCCCGGTGCGAACGCCTCCGTGTCGCTGGATGCTGTCACGTTCCGAGAGCTCGAGGCCGTGCTGTGCCAGCTGGAGGTGGACCAGGACGTGGTGCTGGAAGCCGCACGCGCCACCAAGGGCTTCTTTGCGCTGAACGCCGCTCCCGCCGCGCCGATCATTCCGGAATTGCTGGAACGCTGCGACCTGGTGATCGTCAATGAGACCGAATACGAGCTCATCCCGGCACTGAAAAACGCTCCACTGGTGGCGGTGACCTACGGTGGCGAGGGTTCGGCGATCTTCGTGGACGGCGAACGCGCGGCAGAAGCGCCCGCCGTACGCGTCACTGACATCGCCAACACCATTGGTGCCGGCGACGCCTTCTGCGCAGCTTTGGTGCTAGCACTGCAGGCTGGACTTGAGCGCGTACACGCCCTGGCTGTAGCGAACGCCGTGGGCGCAGATGCGGTCCGCGATTCTTCGTCCCAACCGGCACTTCAGACACTTGAGCACTACATCGAGGCGACACGGCCTTCCCTCGCGGCGGGTTCGGCCGCCACCAGATAGTCGGCCCAGCGCTTCAGGGCGACATCGACCGGCGGGTGGTGCAATCCGGCCGTCTCCGCCAAGGCGAGCGCCGTCGTCGTCGGATAGCGGTCCTCTGACAAGAACGTCAACGTTTCCGGATCTGCTCCGGTGAGTTTGGCGGGCAGCCTCTTGAGCAATCCGCTGGGGATCCTCAGCCGCGGGACCTTGACCTTAAGGTGCTGCCCGAGCATCCCCAACAGCCGTGGAAGTGGCGGCGTGGCTTCATCGAGCACCCAGTACGAGGCGTTTTCGGCCTCGGGCCTGGTGGGAACCAGCGCCATGAAGGAGGCCAGATAGTCGGCGGTGACCACCGGGAGGAACGTGCGGTCATTTCCGGGCAGTGCTGGCAGCTTCCCATGGAAGAGGTCCAAGACGGTGGTGGCGAGGCCAACCACCTGCCCGGATTCTCCGTTCACCGAATCCCCGATTACCGTGGCCGGGTTGACCATGGTGAAAGGGAGGCCCAGGGACGTCGCCGTTGCTTGCACGACGGCGTCGGCTTCCACCTTCGATCCCTCATAGGCTCCCAAACGCTTGTAGAGCTTGGCGCGGCGGGATTCGCTCCACGGCACCCCGGACGGGTCCTGGCCACCCACCCGGTAACCCGAAAGGTGCATCAGCCTTGTCACCGCCGGCAGTTTCGCGGCGAAGCGGACCACGCCCTCAGCGCTGCTGACGTTCGCGGCGTAGGCCGCTTCGGCGGTCATGCCAAAGGCAAACGCCCCGGCGAGGTTGTGGACTTCCGTCACCGTACTGAAGGCGTTCGACGCCGGATCCTGGCCTAGGTTTTCGCGGCTGAAGTCCACCAGGACGTGCGTCAGGCGTCCGCCCGCACCGTGTTCCGTCAGCCAATCGGTCAGTTTCCCGAAAGAATGCCCGGTTCGTACCGCAGCCGTCACGGTCACGTCCTGCATCAGGAGTTCACGGACCAGCCATTTTCCAATATGGCCAGTGGCTCCAAATACCAAAGCGTGGCGGGAGCTCATGCGCTTGCCTCCTTGTGAAGTGCGTTCATCAGCACTTTGAGCGTGCCGGCGGCAGCGTCCAATGGCTGGGTTGATTTGTGGGCGCGGGACAGAATGAGGGAGCCCTCCACCAGGCTGATCATGGATGTCGCCAGAGGATTTGCTTGATCCGTTCCAAGCCCAAACGTTGAAAGATAGCTGGACACTGCGTTGATCCAGGCGTCATACACCTTGCTGCAGGCCTCCCGAAGTGGTTCGTTCTCCGAAGCCGCGTCCAAGGCAACGGATGAGACCGGACACCCCGCCTGATAGTCGCTGCTCTCGAGGATGCCCTTGAGTTCACCAACGAGCACGTCCACGACGGCTTCCGGCGATGAGGACAAGGCGGTTGCCTCACTGACCAGTTGGCCGAATTGTTCGCCGGCCAATTCAACGGCAGCAATTCCGAGTTGGGTTTTTCCTTCGGGGAAATGGAAGTACAGGGAGCCTTTCGGCGCCCCGGATTGCGACAACACGGTGTTCAGCCCGGTCCCGTGGTAGCCGTTCAGCTGGATGAGGGCGAGCATGGACTCGACCAGACGCTGCCGGGTCGCGAGTCCTTTGGGGTAGGAAGAAGGCATGTGAAAAAAATAGACCAGTCTATATATTTATGTCAAAAGCCCGCCGCCAAGCTTTAGTGCTACGATTGCTACGGAGGTTCGACATGACAACTATTCCGCACCGCGAGCTGCGCAACCAGAGCAGCAAGATCCTTGAACGCGTCAGAAATGGCGAGGTCATCGACGTCACGAACAATGGCGAGGTTGCGGCTACGCTCATTCCGCCCTCCGCGTCCCCGTTTGAACGTCTGCTGCAGGCCGGCAGCGTACGCCCGGCGTCAGGCTCACCCGTGGACTTCCGGTTCCGGCCCCGCGTCGAAAGCGATATGACCACTGCCGCGATAATGGCCGACCTCCGCGGCGATCGGTGATCGTCTACGCGGACACCTCCGCCATCTTGAAGCTCGTTGTGCAGGAGCAGGAATCCGAGACCCTGGCCGCGCACCTCTACGATGCGACAGTTTCCGGAGGACACCTCGTTGCCTCAATGCTTTTGTACACCGAGCTCCACTGCGCAGCACGACGCCGCAAGCTTCCCTTTGACCTCGTCAACGATGTCCTTGCGGGCATCAACCTGGTTGACGTCACGCGCTCGGATCTGATGTATGCCTCCGCGCTGCCCAGGCAACTCCGCAGCGCCGACGCCATCCATCTGGCAACCGCCATCAGACTCCAGGCGGACTCCCTGGTGGCCTACGATGACGAGCTGCTCCTGGCAGCGAAGGAATCCGGACTCATGACGGTCTCACCCGGCGCCTAAGGTCTCGCTGGGGCCTAGCCGACGATCCGGAAAGCTGTGAAGCCTCCGGCAGCTTCGGAGATGTCAATGTCAACGTTTTCCACCCGGCCCGGCGCCTGGGAAGACCGGAGCCACCTCGCCATGCTCTCAACGTCAGTCGCCGACCCCTCGGCCACCAGCTCCACCGAACCATCAGTGTTGTTGCGGACTGTGCCCGTCAAGCCCAGTTCGTCGGCTTTCCGGGCGGTCCAATAGCGGAAACCCACGCCTTGGACGAGGCCGGTGACATGTGCCGTGAGCCGCTTCCCCGCAGAGTTCATGGACCCACCTTAACCACCGCTGCCCCTGCCCGTCCCCTCCCCGTTCAACGGAGTAGGTGACGAACAGGGGCAGCGCTGCGTCCCTGGAAAGTCGGGCTACGGCAAATCAGCTCACCACGATGTCCCGCGTGGCGTGGCTGTATGTAATGGTGACAGGTCCGCCGTCGTGGTTCAGTTCGTGGTTCGCGCCGTCACGGGCGCCAAACGCGCCGTAGTTCTCGTCCCACGAGCGGTTCAGCGCGATCTTGTAGGTGTAGAAACCGGCCGGCAGTTCGGCGGTCAGCGTCCACACCTGGGCCAAGGGGCTGAAGGTCATCTGCGCTTCGTCATACTGCGGTGCCCAATCCTCGGGTGCTCCGAGAATCTTGTTGAAGTCCCCGGCAATCGCGACGGCGTCCGGCTGCGGCACAGTCTCGACGGCGGTGGTCGCCGTTGCCTTGGCGGGCGTCTTCCGGCTGGCAGGCTTCTTGGTAGCAGCAGCTGCCTTTGGAGCCGACACCTTGGCTGCGGCAACCTTGGGCTCCGCAACCTCGCTGGCAGCGACCTTCGGAGCCGTTTCCTTCTGTGCGGCGGCACGCTTGGGAGCGGCTACGCGCTTGGCCTTGGCCTTGGCTGGCGGGGCTGTCGGGACCTGAACGTCGGCAGGTACCGGCGTTCCGGCGTCGAGCGCTGCGGCGAAAGCTGCAACATCCGCAAACGCGACGGTCGCTCGAAGGCCGTCCTCCGGGATGGTCCAGCCCGAACGTCCCTTGACCAGCCAGCCTGCCTTGACCAGCTTGGCCGAGGCGGTGGTGAGGGTCTTGTGGCCGCGCGGGATGCCGCCGCTGAGCAGCTCGGCCTCGTGATCGTTGAAAGGAACGCGGGCAGTCGCTTCGGTCAGCACTTCGCCGGCGTTCAGCGTGGTTCCGGACCATACGCCCTCTGCGAGGATGTCCAGGACGGCCTTCAGACGAAGGTTGGTGTTCTCGGCGGTGTTCGCGCCCATGCTTCTCCTTTTACGGGGGATATTCCCTTGCAGTTTGCCAATGAATTGTTAATTCCCGCGACTGCAGCAGGTAAACACCGTGTGTCGTGACTGAGTGTGACATCACAAGCGGCGCAAGTGATGTACGGGTATCGGCTGGGGCGACTCAGGCGCCCGTCACGGATGTTTTGACCCACTCTGTGACCTCGTCCAGGAGCTCTGCTTTTCGGGCGTCCGTGGCGAAAGACGAACGGATTGAGTTGGCCGCCATCGTGGCCTGCTCAGGCACCGAGAACTTCAAGACCTCCACCAGCCGCTCATAGTTATCGTCCACGTAGCCACCAAAATAGGCGGGGTCGTCGGAATTGACGCAGACATTCAGCCCAATGGCGAGCATCTCGGGCAACGGGTGGTCCTCGAGCTTGTCTACGGCACGGAGCCGGACGTTGGACAGCGGACAAACGGTCAGCGGCACTTGCTCGGCGACCAGGCGCTGCACCACGTCGGTGTCCTCCATGCAGCGGATGCCGTGATCGATCCGCTCGACGTGCAGCAGATCCAGCGCCTCCGTGATGTAGGACGCAGGGCCTTCCTCGCCGGCGTGGGCGATCCTTCGAAGCCCCGCTTCGCCGGCGCGCTGGTACAGCCGCTCAAATTTCGACGGCGGGTTGCCCACCTCCGCCGAGTCCAGGCCGATGCCCGCGATGGGAGCATGCATGGCCAGGAGCTGTTCCAGCACCTCGAGGGCCGATTCCTCGGACATGTCCCGCAGGAACGCGGCAATCAGGAGGGTGGAGACGCCAAAGTCCTCTTCGGAGGTTGCCAGGGCGTTGGCCACTCCGTTGACGCAAGTCTCCAGGGGCACGCCCCGGGAGATGTGGGCCTGGGGATCCATCATGATCTCCGCGTGCCGGACTCCGCCGGCGGCTGCCCGCTCCAGGTAGGCACGGGTCATGTCGGTGAAATCCTGCTCGGTCTGCAGGACAGCCATGTTGGCGTAGTAGAGGTCCAGGAAAGATTGCAGATCCGAGAATTCGTACTTCCCGCGCAGTTCTTCAATATCTTCGTACGGCAGCTCAATGCCGTTGCGTTCGGCCAGGGCAAAGATCAGCTCCGGCTGGAGGGTCCCTTCAATGTGCAGGTGCAGTTCGGCAACCGGGGGTGCCGTGGTGGTCGTTTTCTCGCCAATAGTTTCCACCCGATAACTCTAGGCCCGAACGCGGGCACGTGTCCCGGAGCACTCAACTTGGTTCTCACGCCCGGCACCCTCAGACTGAAGGGATGCAGACTTTCCTCCCCTTTGCCGATTTCCGTGAGAGCGCCGCGGCGCTCGACACTTCAAGGCTCGGCAAACAGCGCGTCGAAGCCCTCCAGGTCCTCCGCGCGTTGGTGATCCCGGAGTACGGTTGGCAGTCCCACCCGGCAGTCCGTATGTGGATGGGGCACGTTCCTGCTCTCACCTTGTACGGCCTGGCAATGGCCGATGAATGGATGGAACGCGGCCACCCGGACAACACCCGCACCAACATTGCCGAGTTTGCTCCGCAGGCGGCCCACCCGGACTACGCCTCCAGGATCATCATGCCGCCGTGGTTGGGACACGAGGACCTGCACCTCAGCCACCGTTCCAAGCTGATCAGCAAGGATCCCAAGCACTACGCGCAGATCTTCCCCGGGACCGAGGAGAAGCTGGAATACGTTTGGCCCGAGCCCAACCACGAATTCCACCCCGAGGACCCCGAAGAGGACCGCCTGTTCATCCTGCGGTCTTCCGTTGGGGACCTTCGGCCGGAACAGCTCACCACCGTGAGCATGCCTCCCCACGGCAAGGCACGCGCGGCTGCACTTTCAGCGGACGATGAGTACCAGTTTGTTTACGCCGAGGAGAAGTCACGGCGGCAGGTAGGAGGGCCCAAGAAGCGTCCCGTCAAGCCCCAGGAAAAGAAGCCCACGCGTAAGCGCCAGGCCCAGGAGAAGGCCTTCAGCACACTTCCGGGCAAGACAGAGATCGCGGTCCCGTTCGACGGCGGCAGCACCTTCGCCGTCGGGTTGATCCATGGCCGTCCCATCACTGTCGATGGCCAGTTCGCCCGCAACTTCGAGGTCACCAACGTCATCAAGCGCTCTGATTTCGACTATCCCGCGCTGCTGCAGGATCCCAGGGTGTTCTTCCCGGTCCCCGCACCGGCGCTGTAGCGGAGCGTTCCACCAACACAGGGAGGGCCATGGATTTCCAGCACATCATCGAGGCCGTTGGCAGGTACATGGACGCTGCGGGCGTGGCCGTCATGGTGATTGGAGCGCTGGTCTCCATTCCCATGGCCCTCCGTGGCTACCAACCCGAACGCGCCCCGGGACTGGAACCGTTCACGCCGTACCGTGCCTACCGACAATTGCTGGGACGCTCCATCTTGCTGGGTTTGGAGCTCCTGGTCGCTGCCGACATCATTCGTACCGTCGCAGTGACGCCCACCTTTGAGAGCGTGGGCGTCCTGGCGATCATCGTGCTCATCCGGACCTTCCTCAGCTTTTCGCTGGAGCTGGAGATCACCGGCCGCTGGCCATGGCAGAAGGAAAAAAGCTCCGGCACCAGCGAACCGCTACGATCGGATCCATGACGCAGCCGTGGGTACCGGACATTCTTGGCGAGGGTTTCGAGCAACAGACTTTGGAGCTCGACGGCGGTGCTGTCGCCACCTTGGTGAGGTACCTTGGCACGGGTCCGCAATGGCCTGTCGCCTCTGAAGGCCTTGGCCTGGACGCCGACGTCCTGTACGTCCACGGCTGGTCCGACTACTTTTTTCAGCGCCACCTCGCCGAGTTCTGGCACCGGGCAGGGGCACGGTTCCATGCTTTGGACCTGCACAACTATGGCCGCAGCCTGCGGCCGGGCCTGGTTCCGGGCCTGGTGACCAACCTCGCCGCTTACGACGACGACATCGCCGCGGCCTTGGAAGCGATGGGCCGTTCCGGGACCCAGGACCGGCCGCTCATCCTCCTGGGACACTCCACCGGCGGCCTCACTTTGAGCCTGTGGGCTTCACGCCATCCCGGGGTGGCCTCTGCACTGATCCTCAACAGCCCGTGGTTGGAGTTCCAAGCCACCGAACTCGGACGCCGCGCCATTGCACCCTTAGTGGGCTTGCACGCCAAACTCCATCCACTGGCGCCGCTGCCTCCCGTGGATCCGGGGATCTACACCCGTGCAGTCTCGGCGGCCCTGGACGGTGAATGGGACTACAACCTCGATTGGCGTCCCGATCGCGGATTCCCCATCACGCCCGCCTTCCTTGACGCAGTGTTCCGCGGACAAGCCACGGTGGCCGCAGGCCTGGGCATCGACGTGCCTGTGCTTGTGATGCTTTCGGATAAGAGCTATCTGCAGCCGAAGTGGTCCGCCGATGCCCTCACCGCAGACGTAGCCCTCAATGTGGACGCGGTGGCCCACCGTTCGTTGTCCTTGGCGGACACCGTCACGGTGAGCCGGCTGACCAACGCCTTCCACGACATCTTCCTGTCGCCGGAACCGATCCGGAAGGAAGCGTTCGAGCGGATAGGCCGATGGCTGCCCATGGCCCTGCAACCAACCCGTGCACAGAGCAACGCGGGGTCACTTATGGCCCAAAACCCACCCTCGGATGGGCCATAAGTGACCCCGCGTTGCTGGTAGTACGGCGAGGTTGCCCTACTTGCCGAGCCCGGCCCGGCGCAGGGCTTCGGCCATGGCTGTGTTGGCCGGGGCGACCGGCGACTGCTGCGGCTTGCCTTGGCGGGGACCACCTTGCCGCTGGTTGCCCTGCTGCGGCCGTCCCTGGTTTCCCCGACGGTCCCCGTCACGCGGACCAGCCGAAGTACGTCCGCCTGAGGTGCGGCCGCCCGCTGTGCCGGGTTCGTCGTCGAGCCTCAACGTCAGCGAGATGCGCTTCCGTTCGGGATCGGCCTCCAGCACCTTGACCCGCACCACCTGGCCGGACTTCACGATTTCCCGGGGGTCGGAGACGAACTTGTTGGACAGTGCCGAGACGTGCACGAGGCCGTCCTGGTGCACCCCGACGTCGACAAAGGCACCGAACGCGGCCACGTTGGTGACTGTGCCCTCCAGGATCATCCCGGGCTTGAGGTCGGAGATCTTTTCGATGCCTTCCGAGAACGATGCCGCCTTGAACGCGGGTCGGGGATCACGTCCGGGCTTCTCCAGCTCGGACATGATGTCCTTGACCGTCGGGAGGCCGAACGTACCGTCAACGAATGCCTGCGGGTCCAGGGCAGAGGCCGGTCCACCACCGGCGGCCACAAGGATCTTGCGAGCCACTGAGTAGGCCTCCGGGTGAACGCTGGAGGCGTCCAGCGGCTCCGCTCCGCCGGTGATCCGAAGGAAGCCGGCGCACTGCTCGAACGCTTTGGCACCCAGGCGCGGCACCTTTTTCAGATCGCTGCGCTTGGCAAAGGGACCGTTCTCATTCCGGTAGGCCACGATGTTCTCGCTCAGCAGCGGCCCGACACCCGCCACGCGGCTCAACAAAGCAGGCGAGGCTGTGTTCACGTCCACACCCACCGCGTTGACACAGTCCTCCACCACGGCATCCAGGGAACGGTCGAGCTTCACGGCCGTGACGTCGTGCTGGTACTGGCCTACGCCGATGGACTTGGGTTCGATCTTCACCAGCTCGGCCAAGGGGTCCTGCAGCCGGCGGGCAATCGATACGGCACCGCGGAGGGACACGTCCATGCCCGGGAGTTCGGATGCCGCGAGCGCTGAGGCGGAGTAGACGGATGCTCCGGCCTCGGACACCACAAGTTTCTGGATTCCCTTCGATCCTGACGCTTCCAGGGATTTGATGAGTTCGGTGGCCAGTTTGTCCGTTTCACGGGACGCGGTTCCGTTGCCAATGGCCACGAGTTCAATGTTGTGCTGCTTGGCGAGCCGTCCAAGCGTGGCCAACGCTTCATCCCACTTCTTCGCCGGAGCGTGCGGGTAGATGGTGTCGGTGGCGACTACCTTGCCAGTACCGTCCACCACGGCGACCTTGACGCCGGTGCGCAGGCCCGGATCCAGGCCGAGCGTTGCGCGGTTGCCCGCCGGCGCCGCGAGGAGGACGTCACGAAGGTTGGCGGCGAAAACACGCACGGCCTCGTCTTCGGCATCGGCAAACATGCGGCCACGAAGGTCCGTGGTGAGACGGTCCAGAATACGCCCGCGCCAGGCGAGCTGCGCTGTCTGCGTCAGCCAAGTGTCGGCCGGGCGACCCTGGTTTGAAACCCCAAGGCACTTGGCCACAGCGTTCTCGAACTTGCCGCGGGCGGCGGCCAGGGCGTCGTCGTCGTCCGGGTCTGCCTCGGCGAGGTCGAGCTCCAGGACGCCGTCCTTTTCACCGCGCAGCAGGGCAAGGACGCGGTGCGAAGGCATCCCGGACGGCACCTGCGTGAACTCGAAGTAGTCCTTGAACTTCTGGCCCTCGGCTTCCATGCCCTTCTTGACCCGGGACACCATGCGGCCCTGCTTCCACAGGCGTTCGCGCAGGTCCTCGGCGAGGTCGGCGTCCTGGCCCACGCGCTCCACCAGGATGGCACGGGCGCCGGCGAGCGCTGTGGCTGCGTCGTCAATGGAGTGCTCTGCATTCAGGTACTTTGCGGCTTCGGTGGCCGGGTCCAGCTGCGGGTTGGCGAGAAGGATGTCTGCCAGCGGCTCCAGCCCGGCTTCGCGGGCGATCTGGGCCTTGGTGCGGCGCTTGGATTTGAAGGGCAGGTAGATGTCTTCCAGCCTGGCCTTGGTATCGGCCCCGACGACGGCGGCCTCCAGTTCCGGGGTCAGCTTGCCTTGGGCGGCAATTGCCTCGAGGACGGCCTTCCGCCGCTCTTCGAGCTCGCGAAGGTACCGTAGGCGTTCTTCAAGGTCGCGAAGCTGGGTGTCATCGAGCGTCCCGGTGGCTTCCTTGCGGTAGCGGGCGATGAAGGGGACGGTGGATCCGGCGTCGAGCAGTTCCACCGCCGCCTTGACCTGCCAGGCTTTGACGCCTAGTTCTTCGGCGATCTGTGCGTGGATGGCGGAATCAGCTGACTGGTGTTGGAGATGTGAAGTCACCATGACAGTTTGCCTCACCGGGCCGACAGTTTCAGGTCGGGTCATGTTTGGGCGGCTGCGCCCATGCCCAGGAACGGGCCGCGAGGCGTTCCTTCACGGAGCGCTTCGCGGCGGCTGGATGTCTGCGACTGGATATCAGTGGGCCATGTGCTCCTTGGCGGAGATGTGCTCCACCATTTCACCGACGCGTTGCTCGGTGTAGTTGCGGGCAATATCCCCCTGGCTGATGATGCCCACCATGGCGTGGTTGCTGATGACGGGAAGCCGGCGGACCTGGTGTTCTTCCATCATCCGGATGGCCTCGTCCACGTTGGCATCAGCGTCGATCCAGTACGGCTTGCCCTGGGCGAGCTCCCTGGCCAGAACCTGACGGGCATCCTTTCCTTCGGCAATACACTTGACCACGATGTCGCGATCAGTGATGACGCCGGTCAGTTTGCCGTCGTTGCCGCAGATGGGAAGTGAACCACAGTCCATATCCCGCATCATGCGGGCGGCCACTTCAAGAGTCTGGTCCTCGACGACGCACTTGGCGTCCGTCGTCATGAATTCACGTACGACACTCATGGGTCCTCCTTCATCGATTGGGTTCATCGACGCGGGAGCTGCGGGGTCCTCGGAAATGCTGCGGATGGGGGTCCTTCGGCACCGGCGCCGATGATGCCAGATTACGCCGGGCAGGTAGCCGTGACCAGACGGATTTCAGTCCTCGGCAATGTCCTCGGCCCACAGTTCAGGGTGCTCTTGCTGGAAGGTGCGCATCATGTCCACGCAACGTTGATCGTCCAGGACAACCACCTCAACGCCGCGGGAACGCAGGAGGTCGAACTCCCCGGGAAAGGTCTCGGCCTCCCCCACCACCACGCGGGGGATCTTGAACTGGATGATGGTTCCCGTGCACATCGCACAAGGTGCCAGGGTGGTGTACAACGTGGTGTCGCGGTAGCTCTTCTGCCGTCCCGCGGCACGCAGCGCGGACATCTCGCCGTGGGCTATCGGGTCGCCATGCTGGACGCGCTCGTTGTGTCCGCTTGCGATGACTTTTCCGTCGCGGGCCAAGGCTGCCCCGATGGGGATTCCGCCCTCGCTGAGGCTTTTCTGTGCGGCTTGGTAGGCGGCTTCAAAGGCTGCGTCCGTGGCATGGGTCGTTTCAGTCATGGGGGCAGTCTAAAGGGGGCCGCACACTAAATTGTCGGGGCCCGCTGATAGCTTGGCTAACAAGGGTATTCACAGCAAGGAAGGCAGGTGGCCCTCGGTGTTCTTTCTCGAGCCGGAGTTGGCTGGCGCCCCGCAGGACCTGGTCTTCTCTGCCAGCGATCTCGTTATCGCCGCTACGTGTGAATACCAGTTGCTGCGGAAACTTGATGAAAAGCTTGGCCGCACACCACGCCCGGACTTCCCCACAGATGCCATGCTGGAACGCACTGCCGAACTTGGAGATGTCCACGAGCACAAGGTCCTGGACGAGTTCGTGGCTGAGTTTGGGCCATGGGACCCGGCTACTGGCAAAGGCGTTTACGACGTCGAACCCGCCTCAGCGATGGACCGCGCCACCCTGAGGGCCAAGCATGCGGAATCCATCGACGCCTTGGTTGCCGGAGCGGACGTGGTGTTCCAGGCCGCCTTCTTTGATGGCACATTCCATGGTCGCTCGGATTTCCTTATTAAGAAGCCTGGCAGCCAGTATGCGGTCTTCGATACCAAGCTGGCCCGGCACGCCAAGGTCACGGCGCTCCTTCAGCTTGCCGCTTATGGAGACCAGCTCCTGCGGGCCGGCATCACACCGGATCCTACAGTCACTCTGGTGCTGGGGAACCGCGTACACAGTGACCACCCTCTCTCCCAGATTTTGCCGGTGTTCAAGGAACGTCGCAGCCGTTTCCTGGATCTGGTTGCGACCCACATGGCGGAGTCCGGACCGGCGGTGTGGGGAGATCCCCGCTTCACGGCCTGTGATCGTTGTGATTACTGCGCGGAACAGGTTCTGCTGCACCGGGACCTGCTCATGGTCGCAGGCATGCGCATCAGCCGGCGCAAGAAGCTGATCGAAGCCGGAGTCACCACCATCGACCAACTGGCCGCCATGCCGGGTGAGGGAGACCACACCCTGCTTCGACTGCGCGAACAAGCCCGGCTGCAGACCGGCGTCGGATCCCCCGATGGGACGGTCGACTATACGGATAAGGCAGGAGCGTCCAAGTCCATCAGTTACAACGTCCTTGCTGACAACACGCTGGGCAGGCTTCCCGAACCTGACCCTGGCGACATCTTCTTCGACTTCGAAGGGGATCCGCTGTGGCAGGACCCCGTCACCGGAAAATGGGGCTTGGAATACCTGTTCGGCGTCATGGAGAACCCCGTTGGACCGGGGGAGTCACCGGTATTCCGACCCTTCTGGGCGCACTCCAGGGCCGAGGAAGGCAAGGCCTTCGTCGACTTCCTGGACTACGTTGCCAAGCGCCGTGCACAGTACCCGGGCATGCACATCTACCACTACGCAGCTTATGAGAAGACCGCCTTGCGGAACCTGTCCCTCACGCACGTGACGGGCGAGACCGCCGTCGACGATCTCCTCAAGCAAGGCGTCCTGGTGGACCTCTATGACACCGTTCGGCACAGTATCCGGGTCTCTTCGAACTCCTACAGCATCAAGAAACTGGAACCCCTGTACATGGGGCAGCACTTGCGCTCCGGTGACGTGACCGACGCCGGTGCCTCCGTGGTCGCCTACGCCGACTACTGCACGGCCCGGGACAGCGGCGAGGCCGCCGTGGCCACCGGCATTCTCGAGAGCATCCGGGACTACAACGAGTACGACTGCCTTTCCACGCTGGAGTTGCGCAACTGGTTGCTGGCCCGGGCGGCCGAGCGCTCCATCGTGCCTGGCTCGTTGAATGGAAAACCCGTTGACGGCGAAAACGGCGACGAGGACACGGACAGGCGTACCGCGGGGTACGAGGCCGCGCCCGAGGAGACAGCCTTGTTCGAGTACCTGGCGCAGCTCCCCGACGACGAACGCTCCACCTTGGACGCCCGGGCCATAGGGATTGTGGCCGCGGGTGTCGGCTACCACCGGCGCGAGGACAAGCAACACTGGTGGGGGCACTTCGACCGTCTCGAGAAACCTACTTCGCAGTGGGATGACGCCAGGGACATTTTTGTTGTGGACCACGCGGAGCTGCTGGAGGGTTGGGCCAAGCCCACACCCCGCAGCAACCCGGTCCGGATGGTCAAACTGCTCGGACGGTCGGGAGACGGCGCGGGTCTGGACCCGGGCAAGACGTACTTCAGAATGTACGCTCCCCCGCTTCCGGATGCGTTGCTGGCCAAGGAATCGTCGGTGCTTGGCCGTGCCGGCTGGGGCAACACGAAAGTCAGCGACGTTGGCGAAGACGGGGACTTTGAATTCGTCACGATCGCCGAAGGCCTGCGCAAAGATTCCACCGAGTTCACCCAACTGCCGATGGCACTGACCCCGGACAGCCCGATTCCCACGAACGGCCAACGGGCAGCGTTGGCGGCACTGGCCACGCGGCTCCGGTCTTCCCTTCCGGAGTGGCCGAAGGACCCTGCCCTGGACCTGGTCCGCCGGCAAGCGCCCAGGCTGCGCGCTCTTTCTGCGCTTCCTGCCGTAGAACCCGGACCGGACGGATATGTGGACGCCATTACGGCGGCCGTCAAAGACCTTGACCACTCCTACCTTGCGGTTCAGGGGCCTCCGGGCAGCGGAAAGACCCATGTCGGGGCGCACGTGTTGGCCCGGCTCGTGGCTGATGGCTGGAAAGTCGGTGTGGTGGCGCAATCCCATGCCGTGGTGGAACACATGCTGTGTGCCGCTGTCGAGAAAGCCGGCGTGGACCCTCAGCGGGTCGCCAAGGAGGTCAAGCACAACGACCCCGTGCCCTGGGGCGGGTGTGCGAAAGCCGATGTCACAGAGGCTTTGTCCATGCCCGGTGGCGCCCTCATCGGAGGCACCGCCTGGGCCATGGTGGGCAAGGAGGTTCCTGCGGGCTCACTGGACCTGCTGGTCATCGACGAAGCCGGGCAATTCTCCCTGGCCAACACCATGGCCGTGTCCCGGGCAGCCAAGCGCCTCCTGCTGCTTGGCGACCCCCAGCAGCTTCCGCAGGTCACCCAGGGAACCCACCCCGAGCCGGTTGACGAGTCCGCGCTGGGCTGGTTGTCCGACGGCCACAACACCTTGCCGTCCGAGCTCGGCTACTTCCTGGCCCTGTCATGGCGCATGCATCCGGAACTTTGTGGTGCTGTCTCGGAACTGTCCTACGACTCCCGGCTGGAAGCGGCCCCCGCAGCCTCGCAACGCCAGCTGGACGGTGCAGAACCTGGAATCTCGTGTGTCTACGTCCAGCACACCGGCAACTCCACCAGCTCACCCGAGGAAGCGGAGGAAGTGGTGCGGCAAGTACAGGCGCACCTGGGCCTGATGTGGCGGGACCCGTCGCAATCACCGCACAGCCGTCCCCTTGAGGAAAGCGACATCCTGGTGGTCGCCCCCTATAACGCGCAGGTCCAGCTCATCAAGCATCTACTGCACGCCGCTGGCCTGAACAGGGTCCGCGTCGGGACCGTGGACAAGTTCCAGGGCCAGGAAGCTCCCGTGGTGATTGTGTCCATGGCTGCCTCCGCTGCAGGTGAGGTTCCCCGCGGCATGGAGTTCCTGCTCTCCCGCAACCGCATCAACGTGGCGGTGTCGCGCGGCCAGTGGCGTGCCGTCGTCGTCCGTTCGCCTGAGCTGACCAACTACCTCCCGACGCATCCGGAGGGACTGGAAAACCTGGGCGGATTCGTAGCCCTCTGCCAACGCGCCGAACCCAACTAGGGGACAGTTAGTGCTCCATTGACGGCCCATAGCGACTTTAGCTGTCCCCCAGTTGGGCTGCTTGGTTACGGAGGGCGAGGGCTTCGTCCAGGACCCGGCCGAAGTTCGCGGCCTCGTGCGCGAAGCGGCCCAGGAAGAGCCCCGAGACACCGCTGAGCTGCGGCAGGAGGCCCGGCTTCGCTGATCCCCCGTAGATTACCGGCAGCCCCGACAAGCCGTGCCGGCCCAGAGCTGCACGTAGCGCTCCAACAACTGCCGAGACATACCCTGCCGAGGCAGGTTCGGGTGCGCCGATCGCCCACACAGGCTCATAGGCAATAACGAGCCTCGCGGCCAAGGACCAGTCGCCGGACACCGCAGCACTGATCTGTTGGAAAACAATCTCCGCAGCAGCTTCAGGCCCGGCCGGCTCGTCCTCCCCCACGCACAACAGCGGTGTCAGGCCGGATTCGACGGCGGAACCAACCTTGCGCGCGATCATCGCGTCGGACTCGCCGAACCACCGCCGCCGCTCCGCGTGCCCGATTTCCACCATTCCCACGCCGAGTTCCGCCAGCATCGACGGCGCCACCTCACCGGTCCAGGGGCCGTCAGACCACCCGCAGTTCTGCGCCCCCAGCACCAACGGCGACGCCGCCACAAGGTCCGCCGCCACAGGAAGAACCGGGAACGAAGGGATGACAAACGGGACCACCCGCCCGGCCGCGAGGGCCGGACGGGCGTCCACTTCTTTCACCAACTGCTCCAGCCACGCCAGCGATTGCGCGTAGCCCATGTACATCTTGGTGCTGACTCCCACATACAAGGTGTCAGTGTCCAACAGCATCACTTGTCCAGCAGCTCATCGGCTTTGTTGGTGAAGGCACGCGTTCCGAACATCATGATTGCTGCCAGGAAGGGCAGAACACCCAGGGCGTACACACCCATGGTTCCGGTGTCCGAAGCAGTCATCTCGTTGACCGAGGTGCGCAGGATCGGAGCGACGAAACCACCCAGGTTACCCAGGGAGTTGATGAGGCCGATACCGGCCGCCGCGGCCGTTCCGGTGAGGAACGCCGTCGGGTACGACCATGCGATGGGGCCGATCGCGAGGAAGCTGCACACCGCCAGGGTGATGAAGATGATGCCGAGCGTCGGCTGGTGGTTGGCTCCGGACCAGGCGGAACCGAAGATGCACAGGCCCGTGGAGACGAACAACGCCGTACCCCAGCGACGCCGACGCAGAACCGTGTTTGCTGCCTTTCCAATGAAGTAGCAGGCAAAGATGCCAAAGAACCACGGGATGGCGGTCAGGAGTCCGACGGCGAGTCCAACCTTTTGGCCGGTCAGCTGGGACACCTGCTGTGGAAGGTAGAACGTCACACCGTACACCGCGATCTGCAGGCAGAAGTAGATGATGGTGAAGTACCAGACCTTGCCGTTCCGCATCGAGGCGAGGACGCCGCGGGGACCGGATTCTTCTTTCACGGTGTCTTCCAGGGCCATGACGTCCGTCAGGGCCACCTTTTCTTCCTTGCTCAGGAACTTGGCGTCCTGAGGGCTGTTGATGAGGAAGAAGAAGGCGGCGATACCGGCGAGGACTGCCAGCAGGCCTTCGACGAAGAACATGACCTGCCAGCCGGCAACGCCCGGAACCTGATCGCCGATGTTGATCAGCCAACCGGAGAGCGGTGCGCCCATCATCTGGGAGAACGGCTGTGCCAGGTAGAAGATGGCGAACATCTTTACGCGGACCTTGTTGGGGAACCAGGCGGCAAGGAACATGATCACGCCCGGGAACAACCCGGCCTCGGTCACGCCCAGCAGGAAGCGGAGGATGATGAACGAGGCTTCACCCTGCACGAATGCGAAGCATGCTGACACGATGCCCCACGTGACAGCGATACGGGCAAGCCACATTTTGGCGCCGAACTTGGTGAGCAACAGGTTGCTGGGGATCTCGAACAGTGCGTAGCCGATGAAGAAAATACCGGCACCGAGCGCGTACGCGCCCGCGGTGATGCCCTTGTCCACCCCAAGGGCAGCTTCGGCAAAACCAACGTTGGTGCGGTCAAGGAAGGCCACCACGTACAGAATGACCAGCATGGGCATCAGCCGGAATGAAGCCTTGGATATTGCCGACTTCAAAACCGGCGAATCCAGCAACTCCTTGGTGGAAGTTGATGCGACGGACATTGAAACTCCTCTTTGAGTAGTCAGTTGGGGGATAACCAAAGCGGGCTATCAGCGCGGGAAGAGAATGAGCACAAGGCCCACGGCGCAGGCGAGCACGCCCACGGCAAGGTAGACCTTCCGTTCTCGGGTCCAGGTCTTCATAGACGAAGGCCCTAGTGCATGTACAACCCGCCATCCACATTCAGCGTCTGGCCGGAGATGTATCCGGAGTCCTCGCTGATGAGGAAGGCAATGGCTGCGGCAATGTCGCGGGTGGAGCCGACGCGGTTAACCACGAGGTCCTTGACCAGTTCGTCCTTGCGCTCTTCGCTCAAGGTGCCGCCCATGATGTCGGTGTCGATGGGGCCGGGCGAGATCGCGTTGACGGTGATGTCGTACTCCCCCAGCTCGCGGGCGGTTGCGCGGGTCAGGCCAATGACGCCTGCCTTGGCAACCGAGTACGGGGTCTTCGAGAAGGTGCCACCGCCGCGCTGCGCCGAAACGGAGGAGATGTTGACGATGCGGCCTACGCGGTTCTTCACCATGGACTCAGCCACGCGCCGGGTGGCGTAGTGGACACCGTTAAGGTTGATGCTCAGGACGCGCTCCCATTCGGCGGGTTCGAGTTCCAGGTACCCGATGGGCGAGCTGACGCCGGCAACGTTGGCCAAGGCCACGATCTGGGGCAGCTCTGCTTCAAGCTCGTCGATGGCTGCGCGGACCTCGGCTTCGCTGGCCACGTTGGCGCCGACGCCGTGTGCCTGGACTCCGAATTCTGCAGCGATTTCCTTGGCCGCAGCCTTGCAGGCGGCGTCATCGAGGTCGATGATGCCGATGTTCCAGCCCTGTGCCGCCAGGTAGTTGACGGTTGCGCGGCCAATGCCACGTTCCGAGACGGCTCCGGTAACGATAGCCGTGCGTGATGCGGGGAAAGTCATGTGTTTCTCCTGTTAGTTGATGGGTGCCGGGCCGAGCTCTTCAATGAGCTTCTGCATGGCGACGTAGGCCTTGTTGCGGTAGGCGATGAGTTCCGGGGTCCGTTCGGCGGGAACGTTGAGGAAGCCCGCACCTGTCTTGGTGCCGAGTTTGCCGGCCTCCACCAGGTCGGAGAGGATCTTCGGCGTCGCAAAACGCTCCGGGAAGCCGGTCTGCAGCGACTTGTAGCAGAAGTTGTAAACGTCCAATCCAGCCATGTCGGCGATGGCGAACGGGCCGAAGAACGGCAGGCGGAAGCCGAACGTCGTACGGACCAGGGTGTCTACGTCGTCCGCGGTTGCGATCCCCTGCTCCACCAGCTGTGCCGCTTCGTGGAACAGCGCGTACTGCAGTCGGTTCAGCACGAAACCGGTGACGTCCTTGACGACGGCGGTCTGCTTGCCGGCTGCGTGGACCAGATGACAGGACGCGGAGACCGTTGCAGCCGAGGTGCCTGCGTGCGGGATGACCTCGACGCCGGGAATGAACGGCGAAGGATTGGAAAAGTGCACGCCCAGGAAGCGTTCCGGGTTGGTGACGGCCTCAGCCAGGGCAGCAATGGAGATAGTTGACGTGTTGGAGCCGATCAGGGCGTCCGGGCGGGCTGCGGCGCTGATCCGGGCGAGGGTCTGGTGCTTGATTTCCAGGACCTCGGGAACGCACTCCTCGATGAAATCAGCGTCCGCAACGGCTTCCTCGATGTCCTTTGCAGCCCACAGGTTCTGCTTGAGGATCTCCGTGGAACCCTCCGGGAAGAGGCCGTCAGCGATGAACTGCTCCGACTCTTCCAGCAAACGCTCGTAGTTCTTCTGCGCTACCTCGGCAGAAACATCGGCGAGGGCAACGCGGGCGCCACCGAGCGCCAGGACCTGGGCGATGCCGCCGCCCATGTAGCCGGAGCCTACGACGGCGATCTTCCGGGCTTGGTTTTCTGGTGTAGTCATTGATCAGACCGCCTTTGTGTAGTCGGGTTCGTAGGAGCAGATGGCGTCCACCTTTGCGGCGGAGGCGGAATTCTCGTCGAAGCGGTGTCCGAGCCATTCGCCCACCAGCTTCTTGGCCAATTCCAGTCCAATGACGCGCTGGCCGAGGGTCAGGACCTGGGCATTGTTGCTCAGGACGGAACGTTCCACGGAGTAGGAATCGTGGGCCGTGACGGCGCGGATGCCGGGAACCTTGTTGGCCGCGATGGCTACCCCCAGGCCGGTGCCGCAGATCAGCAGTGCCCGGTCCGCTTCGCCTTCGGCCACCTTGCGGGCGGCATCGACGGCGACGTGCGGGTAGGCCGTGTTGTCGTCCGGGCCCACGCCGACGTCGGTCACCGACGCAACGCGCGGATCAGCTTCCAACAGAGCAAGGAGGGCGTTCTTGTATTCCACGCCGGCTTCGTCATTGCCGACGACGATGCGCCAGCCTTGGGTGTTGCTCATTCTGAGGCTCCGTTTCCGGCCGGTGCAGCAGTGGTTGCAGCGGCAAGTTGTGAATCGATGAAGTGCGAGATCCGTGCGGCGATCAGGCCGAAGGACACTGCGCCGGGGTCCGGGTGGCCGAGGCTCTTCTCGGCCAGGGGACGTGCGCGGCCCTTCAGTGGCCGGAGCTCCGCGGTTTTCGCGGCAGCGGACTCTGCCGCCGCAGCCGCAACTGCCAGCGCCCTGTCAACGGGAGCACCGCCGTCGAGCTCTGCCAGGAAGGCATCGCGGAACGGAAGGAGCGCGTCCACCATGGTTTTGTCGCCCGGCTCGGCTTTGCCGAGTTCGGTGATGGCACCGGCGAAGGCTTTCACGGCAGCGGCAGCATCCTGGGCACTGTATGAGTCCCGGTTTCCGAGCGCGTGCCCGGCAGCGATGACGGCCGAGCCCCACAAGGCGCCGGAGGTGCCACCCGCACGTTCGCTCCAGGCCTCGCCGGCACTGGCCAGCACGCGTGCCACCGACGAACCGCTCGCGGCTTCCCCTGCAGCAGCGGCTGCATCGACGCCACGTCGCATACCGATACCGTGGTCGCCGTCGCCGGCGATAGCGTCCAGCTTGCCCAGTTCCTCTTCATGCTCGACGACGACGTCCCTCACCTGGGCGAGGATCTCCACGGCCTGCTCCCCAAGTTCCGCCGCCGCCCGGGTGGGCTGCTCGACGTCGGAGGCTTCGGCGTCGTCGGTCAACGCCGTGGAGCGCGCCGCGCGGGGTGCCATGCTGCCCTTGCGGAAAGCGGGGGTGTCGGCGGGCGCGGACCAGTACTGCTCAAGTTCCTCATCCAGCCACAGGAGCGTCAGGGACAGACCGGACATGTCCAGGCTTGTCACCAGCTCCCCGCACTCGGGCTCGACGACCGTCAGCCCGGCAGTTGCGAGGAGCTTCTCGATCTTGCCGAACAGCAGGAAGAGTTCGTCGTACTTGACGGTGCCAAGCCCGTTGACGATGGCCACCACGCGGTCTCCTGCGTTCTCGGGCTTGTCGGCCAGGAGCTTGGACACCAAGAGTTCGGCGAGTTCGGAGGCAGTCGGCATGGGATGTTCGGAGATACCGGGTTCGCCGTGAATGCCCAGACCAAGGGACATCTGCCCTGCGGGAACGTGGAACAGCGGGTCCTTTGCGCCCGGCAACGTGCAGCCGTCAAAGGCCACGCCGAGGGAGCGCGTGCGGTAGTTGGTCTTGATGGCCAAACGCTCGACGCCGTCAAGGTCCAGTCCCGCTTCTGCGGCGGCTCCTGCGATCTTGAAGACGGTCAGGTCACCGGCAATGCCGCGGCGCTTTTCCAACTGCTCGATGGGAGCGCTGGCAATGTCATCCGTAACGGTGACCGTGCGGGTCTCGATGCCCTCGGCGTTGAGCCGAAGCTGCGCCTGACCGAAGTGGAGGACGTCGCCGGCGTAGTTACCGTAGCTCAGCAGCACACCGCCGCCGGCGTTGGCCGCCTTGGCCACGCGGTACACCTGTCCTGCCGCGGGCGAGGCGAACATGTTGCCGCACGCCGAGCCTGCGGCCAGGCCCGGGCCCACGAGCCCGGCAAAGGCCGGGTAATGTCCGGAGCCTCCACCCACCACCAGCGCTACCTGACCAGCGGGAACTTCGGTGGAACGCACCACGCCGCCGTCCACTCTGGCTACGTACCCGCGGTTGGCCGCGACGAAACCATCCAGTGCTTCGTCGGCAAAGGCGGCCGCGTCATCGAAAATCCGGGTCATTTCGCGGCTCCCGCCAACTCTGCAGCCGGCTGCAGGCGGCCCTGTGCAACCTTGCTCGTGCCCAGCGCATAACCTTCGGACTTGGGCAGGACGTGGCGGCGGAGGTACTCCTGGTTGCTGGCGGTGACGCTGAGGCCGTCGCCACCGTAGTGTTCGGTGCAGAGGATGCCCTGGAAGCCGACGGACAGCGCAAACTTAAACGCCTCGCGGTAGTTGATGAGGCCGCTTTCCATGGGGGCGGGCATGGTGATGTAGCTGTCGCGGGCTACGTCTTCATCGCGGATGTAGTTCTTCATGTGCCAGTAGTTGGAATACGGCAGGGTCTTGGCCACCATTTCGCGCCAGTCCTCGATGGGCCGGTGAAGGCGGATCAAGTTGCCGAGGTCCGGGTTGAGGCCAACGTTGTCCAGGCCGATGTCCTGCACCAGTTGAACGGAAGAGTCGGAGGTGCCGAGGTAGGTGTCCTCGTACATTTCCAGGGACAGCAGGATCCCGGCCTCGGCAGCGTGCTGGCCGAGTTCACGGATGCGGGAGACGGCGTTGCCCCATGCTTCCTTGTCCCCCACGGGGTCCTTGTAACCCTCCACGGTCCAGAACCACAGCTGTTTCTGCTGCTCCGGCGTAATCGCCTGATGGAGGCCGATCGAGACTACCTCGCAGCCGAGTTCGGCGGCTGCGTCGATGGTGCGGTGGCTGTAGGCGAGGTTCCCGGCCCAGTCCGTGGTGTGGATGACGCTGCGGCGGATGGCTGAGATGACCGGCGTCCCGATACCTACATGCTCGGCGGTCTGCTTGAACTCTGCGAGGCGTTCCTTGCTGAGATCGCCCGGACGCACCCAGCTGTCGGTGAGGTCTGCGTTGGCGAAACCCGCGTCCTTGACTTCCTGGAGGACGTCGGCCCAGACGGAAGCATCCGCGTCGTTGATGTCCTTGCCCGTATGGTCGGTGCCGGGGAACTGCAGGAGGGCCGCGGTGATGGGCCAATTCTCGGCGGTATACGCCATGATGATCACTCCTTCGTAGAATCCTGTTTCCTATAGGATTTACGAACGCGAAGGAACTGTCAAGCCTTTTCGGAAACTTCCTGCATCCTATATGTCTTACATATGTTCGTGAAGAGGGTCACAAAAAAGGCCCGCCGGAGTGTCCGGCGAGCCTTGCTTGGCAAATGACTATTCCTCGGGCGCGTCAGCCATTGCCCGGCCGCGAACGTTCTCCACGTGCGCGACCATCGCCTGTGCAGCCAATTCAGGATCACCGCTCGTCAGGGCGTCCAGAACGGCCTGGTGCTCAGAGATCGCCTGCTCGGCATCAGTAATGCCCACTCCCCCGAACAAGCGGAAACGCTGGACCTGCCCGCCCAAGGTGTTGTACGCCGCCAAGAGGAACTGGTTGCGGGCCTGGGCGGCGATGAGCTGATGGAAGCGTTCGTCGGCTTCAAGGTAGCTGCGATACTCGGCGAATGTTCCGCCCCTCGGAGCCGTCTTCAAGTCCTCCACAGCCTGCTTCAGGGCATCGAGGCCCTCCTGCGTCATCCGCGAACATGCCAGCCTGGCATTCACTGGTTCAATCGAAAGCCGCGCTTCCATGAGCTCGGCGAAGTCTTCGCGGGTGAAAACCGGAGCAACCCGGTACCCCTTGAGCGCGACACGGCGAACCATGCCGGTGTGCTCCAGCCGGGCCAGCGCCTCACGCACGGGCGTGGGCGAAACATCCAGTTCCCGCGCCATCCCGTCGATGCTGACGGCAGCTCCCGGTTCCAGGCGGCCATCCATGAGCCATTCGAGCAACGCTTCATACACGTGGTCCGCCAGGACTTGGCGACTGACAGGAAAGCCGGGGCGGGCGACTGCCGGCGAAGGTTCAGACATGCCACAAATCCTATAGGAACGCGCGCCTCCGGTCGGCAAGGGTATGAAGTCACATTCGCCCCGGGCTGGGAGCTTAAAGCACGACGTCGGCACCCAGGTGGGTGC
>NZ_JBHVQI010000029.1:0-50845 GCF_042886835.1 Paenarthrobacter sp. NPDC057981 | reverse complement strand
AACATCCGACCGCGTCAAACCCTCGAATGGGACACCCCAACTGAAAGACTGACCAAACTAATCGACGGTGTTGCACTAGCAAGTTGAAACCGCCCGGTTCATAAGCGCGTTATGTGTACAAAAACTCCGGAGGGCTAGGCGGGGGTGATCCGGACCGTCTGGCCGTTGACGGTCACGGTATCGCCGGCATGGAGTTGGCGGCCGCGTCGCTCGTCGATCTCTCCGTTGACCTTGACCAGGCCGTTCTTGATGAGCTCCGTAGCCTCCACGCCGTCCTCCACCAGGTTGGCGAGCTTGAGCAGCTGGCCGAGGCGGATCATGTCGTCGCGGATGGGAATCTCTTCGATTTCGGGGTTGCTCATACAGCAATGATGCCTGAAGTAGTGTGGTGACGGTGCCGCAGCCTTCGTCCCGTCCCGCCCTTCCTTTGGCCGTCGGCCTCATCCTCGCACTTGTCACCGGCTTGGTGCTCCCGATTCAGGGACGCATCAACGGGGCACTGAGCGCTGTCCTGAACGACGGCATTGCCGCTTCCGTAGTGAGCTTCACCACGGGCCTGGCAGTGATTGCCGTGATTTCCCTGAGCACGCCAAAGGGCAGGGCCGGGCTGCTGAGCATCGTTCCTGCCGTCCGCAGCCGCAGCTTCCCGCCGTTCTACGTGATGGCCGGTGGCGTCGGAGCTTTCTTCGTTTTCGCACAGTCATACACCGTGGGCCTTCTGGGCGTGGCCGTGTTCACGGTTGCCTCGGTGACCGGCCAGACCCTCAGCGGTCTGTTGGTGGATCGGCTCGGCATTGCCCCGGGCGGCAAACGCTCCATCACGGGACTGCGGGTGTTGGGCAGTGTCCTCACTGTCGCGGCGGTCGCGTGGGCGGTGTCGCCGCATTTCGGCGTCTCCACCGACGTCGGAATGATGGTGTTGCCGATCTTGCTGCCGCTTTTGGCGGGTTTCCTGATGAGCTTTCAGCAAGCCATGAATGGTACGGCCACCGTGCACTACGGCACGCCCCTGGCCACGACGGTGGTCAATTTCCTGGCAGGATCGGTGGTGTTGTGGATCGCCTGGCTGATCAAGGCGTCGCTCGTGGGAACCGGCAATCCGTTGCCCGCACAGTTGTGGTACTACCTTGGCGGCCCACTGGGCTGCGTTGCGATCGGCCTGGCGGCCCTGCTGGTCCGCAGCCTCGGCGTTCTTATCACCGGCTTGGGCATGATTGCCGGGCAACTGCTGGGGTCGCTGATGCTCGACGTCGTGATCCCCACGTCCGGTACGGTGGTCGCCTTGCCCACGGTGCTGGGCACGGTGCTGACCCTTGCGGCGATCATCATTGCCACTTTGCCGTGGCCAAAGGGAGCATTCGCACGGAGAGGTGCGGCGAAAGGCCGGTAGGGTAGGAGTCAGCAAATTCCCCCAACACCCCGCCGGACGACCCTGTCCGGAACCGGGGCCAACCACCCGCGGACCGCACCCAGCGGCCCTGTAGAACAAATGGAGTTACCCATGGCAGCAAAATCCGTCCTTGACCAGGTCATTTCCCTCTCCAAGCGGAGGGGCTTTGTCTTCCAGGCCGGTGAAATCTATGGTGGCTCCCGCTCTGCATGGGATTACGGTCCCCTCGGTGCGGAATTGAAGGAAAACATCAAGCGCCAGTGGTGGCAGAGCATGGTCCGCGGCCGCGAAGACGTCGTTGGCCTTGACTCTTCGGTCATCCTGCCCCGCCAGGTATGGGAAGCTTCCGGCCACGTCGAGGTCTTCTCGGATCCCCTGGTTGAGTGCCTTTCCTGCCACAAGCGTTACCGTGCGGACCACCTCGAAGAGGAATATGAGGAAAAGAAGGGCCGCCCTGCCGAAAACGGCCTGGCCGACATCGTCTGCGCCAACTGTGGTACCCGTGGACAGTGGACCGAACCCCAGGAATTCTCAGGCCTCCTGAAGACCTTCCTCGGCCCTGTGGCCAGCGAAGAAGGCCTGCACTACCTCCGTCCGGAAACGGCGCAGGGCATCTTCGTCAACTTCAACAACGTGCTCACCACCTCGCGGAAGAAGCCCCCGTTCGGCATCGGCCAGATCGGCAAGTCCTTCCGTAACGAAATCACGCCAGGTAACTTCATTTTCCGTACCCGTGAGTTCGAGCAAATGGAGATGGAGTTCTTCGTTGAGCCGGGCACCGATGTTGAGTGGCACCAGTACTGGATGAAGGAGCGCATGTCCTGGTACCGGGACCTGGGCATCCGCGAAGAGAACCTCCGCTTCTTCGAGCACCCGCTGGAAAAGCTCAGCCACTACTCCAAGGGCACCACGGACATCGAATACCGCTTCGGTTTCCAGGGCTCCGAGTGGGGTGAGTTGGAAGGCATCGCCAACCGTACGGACTTCGATCTCTCCACACACGCCAAGGCTTCCGGCACGGACCTGAGCTACTTCAACCAGGCCACCAACGAGCGCTACACGCCGTTTGTGATCGAACCCGCCGCCGGCTTGACCCGCTCCTTCATGGCGTTCCTGATCGACGCGTACACCGAAGACGAGGCACCCAACGCCAAGGGCGGAGTCGACGTCCGTACCGTACTGAAGCTGGACCCGCGACTGGCCCCGGTCAAGGCCGCCGTCCTTCCGTTGAGCCGCAACGAAGACCTCTCGCCGAAGGCCAAGGCGCTGGGCGCCCAGCTGCGCAAGAACTGGAACATCGACTTTGACGACGCCGGTGCCATCGGCCGACGCTACCGTCGCCAGGACGAAATCGGTACTCCGTTCTGCATCACCGTTGACTTTGACACCCTCGAAGACCAGGCCGTGACCATCCGTGAGCGCGACACCATGAGCCAGGAACGCGTTTCCCTGGACAAGGTCGAGGGCTACCTGGCTGCACGTTTGATCGGCGCCTAGTCGTGGCACTGGAATACCGCGAATGGAAGGAAGGCGACGATCTCGCCCTCCTGGAGATCTGGGGTGGTCCTGAGACCCTCCCGGCGGAGCAGTTCCGTGCGGCATTTGCGCCGTCGAGCAACCAGCCTTGGCGGCGGTGCATCGTGGCCGAGGACGTGGTGGACGGCGTGCGGATTCCTGTTGCGGCAGGTGTGGTCCACGAGGCGTCGCTTCACCCGGAACGGCTCTGGGCCTACATCGAGGTTGCCAAGGACCACCGCCGTGAAGGCGTCGGCGCCACCCTGCTGACCATGCTTCGCGCGGAAGCCGGCAACTCGCCGTCGGGGGTTACCAAGCTGCGCAGCAAGGTGGAGCCGGACACGGCCGGTGCGGCGTTCGCTGCCGCTGCCGGGCTTTCGCCCATCCAGAGGTCGCAGCTGGTGGTCGTGGACCCGGAGCCGCTCCCGCTTCCGCGCTTTGGCGATGGATCTGAAGAAGCTGCGTCCGAACGCGTGGAGGACCTGGCAACCGGTTCCGTTGAGCTGAGCGACGTCGTGGGCAAGTACTACACCCACGTTCACCACTGGGACAGCCCGGGGGAGCTCAGCATTGCCACTGTCCAGCGCCTGTTCCTGCATGACCTGACCGGCGCCCATGGTGCCATTGTGCTGCGTGCGCCCAAGGCCAGTGCCTTTGGCCAGGGTGTTCCGGCCAGCCGCAAGGGAAAGATCCAGGCGTTCGCCATCAGCTACGCGAAAGGTGACTCCGAGGAGCCATCGGACGTCTTTCTGGGCCACGACCCCAGCCTGTCGGCCGAGGAAGCCGCTTTTGCCGTTCGCGACCTGTTGGCGCTCATTGCCTACCAGCACCCCGTGCTGCTGGAAGTTGACGAGTCCATGACAGCCCTGCGAACAGTCCTTGAGCCCTTGCTGGAGTCCGGCAAAGCCCATGTCCGGGGCGCTGATACGGTGATAGTCAGCGACTGACCCGGCTTCATTGGAGCGTTGCGAATCCTGCCTGACCCTGTAGCACGGGTCGGGCAGGATTTGCTGTTTCCGGGTCCTTGTCAAAGGTTCTTGACGCGGCCAAGGCTCAGGAGTAGTCCTATCGAAGTAAGCCCCCACGCCGTCACGAACAGGGGGAGAAGCGTGAGGAAAGTCCGGTCTCACGGCTGAATCGATGGTAAGTACTATGAATCCAATAGCCCTCGACGGACTGCGGGAACAGTTGCGCGGGCAGCTCGTCACTCCCGAAGATCCTGACTACGACGCAGCACGTGCCGTCTTCAACGCCATGGTGGACAAACGCCCTGCCGGTGTCATCCGCGTAGCGCAGGTTTCCGACGTCATCGCCGGCGTGAATTTCGCCCGTGAAAACTCCATTCCCCTGGCCATCAGGGGAGGTGGCCACAGCGCTCCCGGCTTTGGCACCTGGGACGATGCACTGGTGCTGGACTTCGTTAACCGCACTGGGGTCCGGGTGGATCCCCAGCGTTCCAGGGCCCGGGCCGAGGGCGGGACGACGTGGGCCGACTTCAACTACGCCACCCACGCTTTCGGGCTCGCGACCACCGGCGGCATCGTCGGATCCACCGGTGTCGCGGGCCTGACGTTGGGCGGGGGGATCGGGTACCTCGCCAGGAAGTACGGGTTGTCCTGCGACAACCTTGTCTCGGCAGATGTCGTCACCGCGGACGGAAACTTTCTGATCGCCAGTGACGAACAGAATGAAGACCTGTTCTGGGCTATCCGGGGCGGTGGCGGCAACTTCGGTGTGGTCACGTCCCTGGAGTTCGAACTTCATCCCGTAGACATGGTCCATGCGGGCATCATCATTTACGGGGCTGAGAATATCCCCGCGGTGGCCAGGTTCTACCGTGATTACATCGCCTCCGCACCCGAAGAGTTCGGGGCATTCCTCGGCTTCCACCAGGGCCCGCCCGTTCCTTTCCTCCCCGAGGAATGGCACGGAAAGGCAGTGTGCGTTGTGGTGGGAATGTGGACGGGGGATCCTGCTGAAGGGGATGCACGCTGGCAGCCGTTCCTGGAGGCCGCTCCTGTGGCCGGGTCCATGGTGGGGCCCATGCCCTATCCGGCGCTGAACGTGGCCTTTGATGGACTCAATCCCAAGGGCATGCAGGGGTATTGGAAGGCCAACTTCCTGCGCGAACTCAACGATGGGGCAATTGCTGCCCACGCCCAATTCGGGGCCACCGTGACCAGCATGAACACCGCGGTCCATGTCTATCCCATCGATGGCGCTGTGTCGCGGGTAGGCGTCCAGGACACTGCCTTCGCCCACCGCGACATGAAGTTCTCTCCGGTCATCGCAACGCAATGGCCCGATCCCGCGGACAACGAGGCCAACATCGCCTGGACCCGAGGGTACGCGGCGGCCTTGGCACCGCATTCGGAAGCGGGCGGCTACATCAATTTCATGGACTCGGAGGACCAAAACCGGGTCGCGGACAATTACGGGCCCAACTGGGAAAGGTTGGTGGCCGTCAAAGCGAAATACGACCCCGACAACCTCTTCCGCGTGAACCAGAACATCCCGCCGGCCTGAGTCTGGAGCGCCCTGCCGTCCACGTAGGCTTGACCCATGAGGTTTTGCAGCTGATGGGTCATAGTCACTCCCACGGTCATTCTGAAGGTTTGGAGCCAAGCCCGCAGGCAGTCGCTTCCCGGAAACGGGCCAACTGGCTGCTGGCGGCGGTGCTGGTGCCCCTGGGTGCCCTGACGCTTGTGGCGATGCTGCTGATGTGGCCTTCGGGCAACAGGGAGGGGATCAATTTTTCGAGTCCCTACCAAGCAGCCCCGGGCGTGACTTTCGATACCGGCAGGATCCAGAGCGTAGTGGTGGAAAGCTGCACCCAAACGGGCCAAAACAGCAGTGCCCAAAGCCAAACGGGCCAAAACCAGAACCAGGCAGGCGGCTCCCAGTGCACCTTCGCGTTCACGGTTCCGGACAAGGGCGGGGACGCGGTAAAGGTGGTCATCAACCCCGATGTGGCCATGTCACACGGCGTGGATGTGGGCGACTCCATCCGTTACCTGAACCTTTCCGGGGTCCAGGGCAGTAACGCCGGCACCGGCGCGCCCGCGTATGTCTTCGTGGATTTCGTTCGCAACATCCCCATTGCCGCCTTGGCGGTGTTGTACGCAGTGGTGGTGATTGCAGTGGCCCGTTGGCGGGGCTTCCGTGCGCTCCTGGGGCTGGTGGGTGCCTACTTCGTCCTGGTCAGCTTCATTCTGCCTGGCCTGGTTGAGGGCAAGCCGCCGCTGTTGTTGGCGTTGGTGGGCTCCACGGTGATCATGATCGGTGTCCTCTACTTCGCCCACGGATTCTCGGCGCGAACATCCACGGCGTTGCTCGGGACCATTTTCGGGCTCGGTATCACCGCACTGCTTGCCGCCTGGGCCACCGATGCAGCCAACCTCGCCGGTGTAGGAAACCACGATGCCGCGACGCTGGTGAACATGTCGCCTCAAATTTCCATCTCCGGAATCATCCTTTGCGGCCTCATCATTTCCGGCCTGGGTGTCCTGAACGACGTCACCATCACCCAGTCCTCGGCCGTATGGGAGCTTTACGAACTCGCCCCGAACACCAGCGCGCGGAAGCTCTTCTCCTCGGCCATGCGGATTGGCCGGGACCACATCGCGTCCACCGTGTACACCATCGCGTTCGCTTACGCGGGCGCAGCACTTCCGATCCTGATCATCGTGATGCTGTACGACCGCCCCTTGGCCGAGGCTCTCACCAGCGCCGAGCTGTCGGAGGAAGTCATCCGCACCCTGGTGGGCTCCATCGGCTTGGTCCTCGCCATTCCGGTCACAACCCTCATCGCCGTCCTGGTGGTCAAGGCCACCGGCATGAAGCGGCTTGCCGCCGCCGGCGGACCGACCGTTAGCGCCGACGACCTTGACGACACCGGCGCGCTGGCCGCGGCCGCCGTCGTCGTGGGTTCTGAAAAGGACGACAGGAACGACGCCGGTGCGCGGGCAACTACCGACAGCAGCCAAGGCACCGATCACACGCCGGCGCGGCCGGGAAGCCGCCGGGCGCAGCGCGAAGCCGAGCGCCGGGGGAGCGAGTAACCCGATGACATTTGTCATGTCCAACTGATGACACCCGCTAGGGGTGCGCGGAGGAGCCTCCGGCTTGAATGGGTGTACAAGACCTATTCCAGGGAGAGCAATGACAACACGGGGAGTGCCGGCCGTTCACGCGGTCGGACTGCATAAGAGCTTCGGGAAGGTCCAGGCTGTGCGTGGCCTGGACCTGACCGTGCAGCAAGGGGAGGTGGTGGCTTTCCTCGGCCCCAACGGGGCCGGCAAGACCACCACCATCGACATGATCCTGGGGCTGAGCACCCCGGACCAGGGCGAGGTTTCCATTTTCGGGCACACCCCCAGGGGTGCCATAGCCCGCGGGCAGGTGGCGGCCGTCATGCAGACAGGCGGGTTGCTGCGGGACATCAGTGTCCGCGAGACCGTGCAGCTCACCGCGGCCATGTTCGAATCGTCACGTCCCGTGGACGAGGTGTTGAACCGCGCCGGCATCCAGGACATCGCGGATCGACGGGTTGAAAAGTGCTCGGGCGGCCAACAGCAACGCCTGCGCTTCGCCATGGCGTTGGTCTCCGACCCCGGCCTGTTGATCCTGGACGAGCCAACCACCGGAATGGACGTAGCCGGTCGCCGCGATTTCTGGTCCGCGATCCGCGCGGATGCCACCAAAGGCCGGACCGTCATTTTCGCCACGCATTACCTGGAAGAAGCAGACGCCTACGCCGACCGGATTGTCCTGGTCCGCCAAGGGGCCATTGTGGCCGACGGGACCGCCGCCCAGATCAAGAATCTGGCCTCCGGCCGGACCGTCAGGGCTTCTCTGCCACCGCAGGACAGGGAGCTGCTTGGCGCGCTTCCGTCGGCCGACGCCGTCGAGTACGACGGCGGACGCGTCACCGTCCGGACGTCCGACTCCGATTCAGTAGTCCGGTTCCTCCTCAATAACACCCGGGCGCACGACCTTGAAGTGGTGGCCCACAACCTCGAGGAAGCTTTCGTGGCCCTGACCGGCGACAAGCCAGCCACCGCGACAACCCCGGCGTTCGAAGGAGGCCGGGCATGAGCCAGGCAACAGCCATCCAGGACCGGAAACCGTCCGCTGGCGGTGTAAACGCCACGTTCCTGTGGATCGAAATCAAGCGCATGCTCCGGAACCGACGGACAGTCATGTTCACCGTCCTGATGCCGGCCATCTTCTTCTTCATCTTCGGTCTGTCCAACAAGAACCAGCAGTTGCCCAATGGCCACAGTTACGGCCAGTACATCCTGATCAGCCTCACCGTCTACGCGGCCATGACGGCAGCCACAGGTGCAGGCAGCCAGGTGGCTGTGGAGCGGGCCCAGGGGTGGAGCAGGCAGCTTCGGCTGACCCCACTGCTTCCCGGGGCCTACATCGCCGTCAAGGCAGCGGCTGCCCTGACATTGTCCTTGGTAGCGGTCATTGCGCAGTTCGTCATCGGCGCCATCTCCGGTGTCACGATGGATCTGCAGACCTGGCTTACCGCGGGCATCGTCGCGTGGTTGGGCTCCCTGGTGTTCGCTGCTTTAGGGCTGTTCGTTGGGTACCTTATGCCCAGCCAGAACGTCATGCAGATCCTGGGCCCGGTCCTGGCAATCCTGGCCATGCTGGGCGGCCTGTTCATGCCGATCGAGATCATGGGCGATACCTTTGGCCAGATCGCCAAGTTCACGCCGGCTTACGGCATTGGACAGTTGGCACGCAGCCCCATCACCGGGGAGTTCGATGCCATGTGGATCGTGAACGTCCTGGTCTGGCTGGCGATATTCGTGGGTGGGGCGGCCATGGCCTTCCGCCGTGACACCAACCGCGTCTGAGCTTCCTCCGCATGACTAAGGTGGGATCCATGAGCAGCCCGTCACTGTGGGAAACCCTCCGCGGTCCTGGTCCCCGGCGTTGGTTCCTCGGGGCAGGCTTGTCCATCATGCTGTGGGCCTGGCCCACCTGGAACCTCGTCTGGTCTGTGGAGGAACCGGCAACCTGGAAGGTCCTGGCCTCGGTGGCGTTGGTGGCCTTCTTCGCGGCCTACGCAGTCCTGCCGATGATCAGTCGGCGACGGGACGTCCGGACTGGATTGGTGTGTGTGGCGATCCTCTTGGCTCTCAACGGACTGGTGATCCTGCTGGTTGGCCGGGAAGCATTGTGGACCTGGCCATTCCTGGCCTGCGCCATTGGAATGACCACCCTGCCACCCCGCGTGGATTTCGCCTTGATCATGGCGCTTTCCGGTATCTCCCTGGCCTCGGAGTTGGCTGAGGGAAACCTGGAGCAGGCATTCTTCCAGCCGGCGCTAATCTTGTCCCTCGGTTTCATGATGTCCTCGTTCGCCCGGATGATCCGCCAAACGGTGGCGTTGCGGGCCGCCCAAACGGAATTGGCCGATGCCGCCGTCGCAGCTGAACGGAGCCGGGTGGCGCGGGATATGCACGACATCCTGGGCCACTCGCTCACGGTCATCGCCGTCAAAGCGGAATTGGCGGGGCGCTTGATGGAAGGTGTGCCGGCCGGACCTGCCAGGGACAAGGCGGCTGCTGAGGTTGCGGAGGTCCAGGAGCTGGCCCGTGGGGCGCTCGCCGATGTCCGGGCGACGGTAGCCGGCTATCGCGGCGTCAACGTCCTTGCCGAACTCGCGGCAGCGCGGACGGCCCTGGAATCGGCCGGCATCCAGGCCGACCTTCCCCTCACCGTGGAGCAGGTGCCTGCCAAGTATCGGGAGCTGTTCGGGTGGGTGCTCCGGGAAGGGGTGACAAATGTTGTGCGCCATTCGGGCGCCGTTCAGTGCCGGGTCCGCTTGACGGCGTCGACCGTCCTGGTGGAGGACGACGGCGTGGGGCCGGGACCGGGCGTCCCCGGCAGCGGGCTGGCGGGGATTCGGGAGCGGGCGGCCACCGCCGGCGGAACGGTAAGTATTGGAGCGAGCGACCTGGGAGGGTTCAGATTGGCTGTTGACGTATGACCATCCGGTTGGTGATCGCAGATGACCAGGCTCTGGTCCGGGGCGCCTTGGCTGCTCTCCTGGGGCTTGAAACGGATATCGAAGTGGTGGCCGAACTGGGGGATGGAACCGGTGTGGTGTCTGCCGTACTGGAGCATTCCGCGGACGTGGCCATGCTGGATGTCGAGATGCCGGGCTTGGATGGCATCAGCGCCGCTGCCGAGGTCCGAAAGGCCGCCCCGAACTGCAGGGTGCTCATGGTCACCACGTTCGGCAGGCCAGGGTACCTCCGAAGGGCCATGCAGGCGGGAGCCTCCGGTTTTGTTGTCAAGGACACTCCGGCCCGGCAGCTGGCCGAGGCAGTTCGGCGCGTGCACCACGGCTTGCGCGTGGTGGACCCCTCGCTCGCAGAAGAGTCGTTGATGTCCGGCGACAGCCCGCTGACCGAGCGTGAGTCAGAGGTGCTGAAGGCCGCGTCCGACGGCGGCACGGTGGCCGACATTGCCAGAGCGGCGGCGCTTTCGGAAGGGACAGTCCGGAACTACCTCTCAGCGGCGATGGCCAAGACCGGTGGACGGACCCGGGCCGAAGCCGTGCGCTTGGCAGAGGAGAATGGTTGGCTGCTGTAAGGGCCCCGGCCATCGATTTGCCCTGATTTGCAACAATGGATAGGTGACTGTAGTAGCAACGCCTCCCACTCCCAAGCTCGAGCTTCCGCCCTTGCAGCTGGGCGGGATCACCGTGGACACCCCGGTAATCCTTGCTCCCATGGCCGGAATCACCAACTCCGCCTTCCGCAGGCTCTGCCGTGAATACGGTGGCGGCCTGTACGTGGCCGAGATGGTCACCTCCCGTGCCTTGGTTGAGCGGACGCCGGAGTCGCTGCGGATCATTTCGCACGACGACGACGAAAAGGTCCGCTCCGTGCAGCTCTACGGTGTGGACCCTGTGACCGTAGGCGCCGCTGTCCGCATGCTCGTGGAGGAAGACCGCGCCGATCACATCGACCTCAACTTCGGTTGCCCGGTCCCCAAGGTCACGCGCCGCGGGGGAGGCTCGGCACTGCCGTGGAAGATCGACCTCTTCACCTCGATTGTCCAGACCGCAGTCAAGGAAGCGTCCAAGGGCGGCATCCCGCTGACCATCAAGATGCGCAAGGGCATCGACGAGGACCACCTGACCTACCTCGACGCCGGCCGGATTGCCCGTGACTCCGGGGTCGCCGCCGTCGCGCTTCACGGCCGCACGGCCGCACAATTCTATTCCGGCCAGGCCGACTGGTCCGCCATTGCCCGGCTTCGTGAGGCACTTCCTGACATTCCGGTGTTGGGAAATGGCGATATTTGGTCCGCCGAGGACGCTGTGCGCATGGTCCGGGAGACCGGCGTCGATGGCGTTGTGGTGGGCCGCGGCTGCCAGGGCCGCCCCTGGCTCTTCGGTGATCTGCAGGCTGCCTTCGAGGGCAAGGATGAACGGCACCGACCCGGTCTGCGTGAAGTTGCCGAAGGCGTCTACCGCCACGCCGAACTCATGGTGGAGACTTTCGGCAACGACGAATACAAGGCGCTCCGCGAGATCCGCAAGCACATGGCCTGGTACTTCAAGGGCTATGTGGTGGGCGGGGAGCTGCGCGCCAAACTCGCCACCGTGCCCACCTTGGAAGTGCTGCGTGAATTGCTCGACCAGCTGGACATGGATCTTCCGTATCCGGGCGTCGACTCCGAAGGCCCCCGCGGCCGCGCCGGCACTCCGAAGAAGCCGGCACTCCCGAAGGACTGGCTGGAAAGCCGTCAGCTGAATGCTGAACAGAGCGCGGATATCTCGGCGGCAGAGCTGGACGTTTCGGGCGGCTAGCCTCACACGTGTAAGACTGGCTCAAGAAGCTCCACACCGGCGGCGCTTGAAGGAGGCAGATACCCATGGGAACCGATGCAATGCTGGGCCGCGACGGAACAAGCCATGATTTCGTGCTGGCTATCCCCGGATACTCCGAGGCAGACTCTGCCAGGTGGGTTGAGGAGCCACGTAAGAGCAACTACCGCTCGGACTTTGAGCGGGACCGCGCCAGGGTCCTGCATTCCTCGGCCCTGCGCCGGCTGGGTGCCAAGACGCAGGTCGTGGCTCCGGACACCGACGACTTTGTCCGCACCCGCCTGACCCACAGCCTGGAAGTTGCCCAGGTGGGCCGCGAACTCGGGCGCTCCCTGGGGTGCGATCCCGACGTCGTGGACACTGCCTGCCTGAGCCACGACCTCGGCCACCCTCCCTTTGGTCACAACGGCGAATCCGCCTTGAACGAGGTCGCGCATACGATTGGCGGGTTCGAAGGCAACGCCCAAACGCTCCGCCTGCTGACCCGCCTCGAACCCAAAGTACTGGCAGCCGACGGCAGGCCGGCAGGGCTGAACCTGACCCGCGCGAGCCTGGACGCGGCGTCCAAGTACCCATGGTCCGCCGTCGACGCCCCCGTCATCCATGGCCACCGCACCAGCAAGTTCGGCGCGTACGAGGACGATCTGCCCGTGTTTGAGTGGTTGCGCGAAGGCGCGCCGGGAAACCGGTCCTGCATCGAGGCGCAGGTCATGGACCTGGCCGATGACATCTCGTACTCAGTCCATGACGTTGAAGATGCGATCGTGGCCGGGCATTTCCAACTGAAGTGGATGGAGAACCCGGACCATCGGGCCCGCGTGGTGGGCTACACCAAGCAGTGGTACCTCCCTCACAACGACCCCGCGGAAATCGATGCCGCATTGGCCCGCCTGGAAGCCACCAAGGTCTGGGTCCGCGAAGCCGATGGCAGCCGCAAATCCATGGCGGCCTTGAAGGACATGACCAGCCAGTTGATCGGGCGTTTCTGCCAAAGCGCCATGGAAACAACCCGGGACCACTTTGGCCCGGCCAATCTCACCCGCTATGACGCCGAGCTCATGGTCCCCGAGGAAACCGTCACCGAGATCGCGGTACTCAAGGGCCTGGCCACCACGTTCGTTATCTCCACCGACCACCGTCAACCGGTGTATGAACGTCAGCGCGAAGTGCTGCACGCGCTGGTGGGCGTTTTGAACGCCACCGGCGACCGTCACCTGGAGCCGATGTTCGCCGCTGACTGGCGGGACGCCGTCGACGACGGTGCGCGCCTGCGCGTCGTGATCGACCAGGTGGCGTCGCTGACGGATGTCTCGGCCCTGGCCATGTACGAACGCCTGGTGGGCAGCCTCCCGTCGCTGTGGTAGTGCCTCTGGGCGGACAGACTAGGATGGACTGGTGGCTGGCCTGATCAAACGTGAAGATATAGACGAAGTACGCCAGCGCACGGACATCAAGGAAGTTGTTGACGGTTACGTCACGCTCAAGGGCGCAGGACTGGGCAGCTTCAAAGGATTGTGCCCCTTCCACGACGAACGGTCACCTTCCTTCACCGTCCGGCCCCAGGTAGGCAGGTACCACTGCTTCGGTTGCGGCGAGGACGGCGATGCCATCTCCTTCATCCAGAAGATGGACCACAGTTCCTTCCATGAAGCCGTGGAGAAGCTCGCGGCGCGCATTGGCTACGAGCTCCGCTACGAGGACGGCGGCACCGGCCCAAGCCGCGAGGAAGTGGGCAAGCGCCAGCGCCTGTTGGATGCCCATAAGATCGCCGATGAATACTTCCGCGCCCAGCTTCTGACTCCCGGCGCCGCCGAGGCCCGCAACTTCCTGGATGGACGCGGCTTTGACCGCGCTGCGGCGGAACACTTTTCCGTGGGCTACGCACCGCAGGGCTGGGACTCCTTGCTCAAGCACCTGCGTGGGCGGGGTTTCACGGATGCCGAGCTGAAGCTCACGGGCATGTTTTCAGAAGGCAACAGGGGAATCTATGACCGGTTCCGCGGCCGCCTCATCTGGCCCATCCGCGACATCGCCGGCGACACCATCGGCTTCGGTGCGCGCAAGCTCTACGAGGACGATCAGGGCCCCAAATACCTGAACACCCCGGAAACCACGCTCTACAAAAAATCCCAGGTCCTGTATGGCATCGACCTCGCCAAGCGGAACATCGCCAAGGACCGTCAGCTGGTTGTGGTGGAGGGCTACACCGACGTCATGGCGTGTCACCTCGCGGGAGTCACGACGGCGGTGGCGACCTGCGGTACTGCCTTCGGTACCGAGCACATCAAGGTAGCCCGGAGGCTGCTTTCGGACGACGGCAGCGGGGGAGAAGTCATCTTCACCTTCGACGGTGACGCGGCAGGCCAAAAGGCCGCTTTGAGGGCTTTCGAGGAGGACCAGCGCTTCACGGCCCAGACCTATGTGGCGGTGGAACCCTCCGGAGCCGATCCCTGCGATCTTCGCCAGCTCAAGGGCGACGCCGCAGTACGCGAGCTGATCGGCACGAGGAAACCGCTCTTCGAATTTGCCATCAGGGCCACCCTGAGGCGGCACAACCTGGACACCGTGGAAGGGCGCGTGGCAGCACTGAGGGAGGCGTCCCCGGTGGTTGCCCAGATCAGGGATTCAGCTGCGAGACCCGAATACACGCGCAAACTTGCCGGCTGGCTCGGAATGCCCATTGAGGAAGTCAGCCGGTATGTCGGCGCGGCCGCCAAACGGGGGGCAGGCGGCAACGCCGCCGGTCCTGCCGGGCAGGCGCCAGCCGCGGCAGCACCGCCGTCGGGCATGCCGGTCTTTCAGCGCCCCAACCCCGGCGACCCCGTGGCAGGGATGGAACGACAGGCCCTGGAAGTGGTCCTGCAGGATCCTGCTGTCCTGGGCGGAATGGCGTGGGACCGCTTTGCGGCTTCACTCTTTTCCACTCCGGCCTACGCGGCCATCCATGCTGCCATCCGCGCCACGGGACTTGCCCAGGCAGCGGACACGGTGTCCTGGGTGGAACAAATCCGGCAGGAAGTGCCGGAACCATTGCGGAACCTGGTGTCAGAGCTGGCCGTGACGCCGTTGCCTGCAAGCACTCCCGAAGCCATGCAGCGGTACTGCCGCGATATCCTGGCCCGCCTTTTTGAACTCCAGATCACCCGCATCAAGGCTGACAAGATGGGGCAGCTGCAGCGGCTCGATGCGGCGGCCTATCCGGAGGAGTTCCAGCGGCTGAACCGCGAGCTGATGCAGCTCGAAATGGAACGAAGGGCCTTGCGTTCGGAGGGCTGAGAACCTCGATTTCGTTTTCCGGCAGCCCCCTGTTAAGCTAGTAACCGCTTCATTCCTCCGTAGCTCAATTGGCAGAGCATTCGACTGTTAATCGAAGGGTTACTGGTTCAAGTCCAGTCGGAGGAGCGCACATTACCCCCGTTCCGGTCAGCCGGAACGGGGGTATTTTTATACCCCCAGGGGGTATCTTCGCTCGATTTCACATCCCGCAAAACCTTTGCTAAAGTCATAACCGCTTCATTCCTCCGTAGCTCAATTGGCAGAGCATTCGACTGTTAATCGAAGGGTTACTGGTTCAAGTCCAGTCGGAGGAGCAAAAGGACCCCGTACCGGCTTCACTGCTGGTGCGGGGTTTGCTGTTTAAACGAAATCCATCTCCACCTGCAGGAAGCGGGAGGCTTCGGCCACGGCTGCCATGAACGAATCCTGCTCGGTAGGAGGAGTCCTGGGTTCCCGGGGATGCCATTCATGGGCCGCCGAATAGACCCTGGTGAAGCCTCCGCCGGGAGGTGCGTAGAAGATCCCGAACCGCTGCACGGGCCATTCGGGCGATGTTTCAGGCGCTACCAGCAGTGCGGCATCCGTTTCCGGGTTGTACCACTGGGCGATGGGCCTTCGGCGGTCGTCGGTGAAGAGACCTCCGGCGTACAAGGCGGCCGACGGCGGACTGGTCACCGAGCACAGGCGGTCCCACCACAACGGAAGGATGCGGTCATCCTTGCGCTGCCACGGTGCCGGAAACGGCTTCACCTCTTGCCAATGTGGCACATGTCAACTTTATCGCCGGTGGGTGGCCGCGAAAAGGGCAGCAGTCAGCGGGAGAGTCCCAGCCGCGGGTACAGCACGTCAAAGCCCTTCTCGAGGCCCGCATTCAGGGCAAGGCCCACGTGTCCGCCGTTGGGTACCTCGTAGTACGTCACCGTCATCCCGGCCTTCTGCGCCGCGGCTGACACGGCTTGTGCGGCAGCGACGTAGACGAGGTCGTCCGACCCCGCGGTGAACACGGCCGTGGTATCCGGGAAGTGCCTGCCCTTCATGATATTGATGGGCTTTTGGGCATCGTACGCGGCCTGGTTGCCGGCGAAGATTTCTTCCAGGTTCCCTGCCGGGTCTTCGGCCCCGGGGAATTCCTCGCCTGAGATGTCCACCACGTTGCCCCACATTTCCGGATACTTCACTGCGAACGAAATGGCGCATTGGCCGCCGTTGGAATAGCCGGCGATGGTCCAGTGGTCCCTGTCTGGAAGGATGTTCAAGTTGGCGCGGGCCCAGTTCACGACGTCCTGGTTGATGTACTTCTCCACGTTCCCGTACTTGGCGGTGTCCAGGCACAGGGTGTCATCCTGGTCGGGGCCGATCTGGTCGGCGACGATGGCGATGGGTGCCAGGCCGTGGTTCCTGGCCGCGAAGTCATCGAGGGCGGCTGAGACGTATTGCGGGTCGGGGAGGCCTGGCTGGCCCATCATGAGGACGAACAGGGGCAGCCGTGGGGGATCCGCGGTCAGTGCAGCCGGAGGGAGGTAGATTCCCGCGGGGCGGGCATTGAAACCGGAAGCTGTAGCCGGGATGACCTGTGTCCCCACCTTGCCGTGGGCCGGCATGTCTGCCGGAGGAGACCAGTGCTGCCACAGTGGTCCGGTGGGGATGGCACTGTCCGGGTTCGGTTTGTTCAACTCGATGGCGTCCTGGGTGGAGATCCCGAGGGCTGATCCCAAGGTGTTGTTCAGGCCGAACTCCGCATTGATGCCCAAGGCTGCAGCGATGACGAAGACGGGTACCGAGACGCCGGCAACCACCTTGCGCCAGGGCCTGCTGCGGACCAAACTGACAGCGGCCAAGCCCAGGGCAGCGAAGCAGCTGATGGACCAGAACCACACCCGCGGCGTCAAGCCCACGTGAAAGACGTCCATCACGTCCTCCACGATCCACACGGTAACCCACCCCAGCAGCCCGGCCACCACGATGGCAGTCATGGCCGTGCGCACCCAGCGCGCGGACGGCCTCAGGAACAGCACCAGGAAAAATGCCAAGGCAACGATCCCGGCCACGACCAGGATGAGGGGACTGGTGATCTCGAGTTTCAGGACGTCGTTCATGGGCACGCCGCCCGGTCAGTCGTCATGCGGCGGGCTCCCGGGCCACCATCTGCCGCAACAGGCCGGCACTTTGGGTGGGAGACAGCCCGGGCAGGTAGGCCGAACCAACGGCCAGTCCAATCGAAGGCAAGGCCAAAGGATCCTGGTAGTACATGTACAAGGTGCGGTGCTCGGGCTGGAAGCGTGATTTGAAGGCCGCCAAGGATTTGAAGCCATACATCGGCTCCAAAGCGTTCCCCAGGAGCGACAGGACCCGGTCCAGGGAGCTGCGGTCACCTTCGTCACTCCCGGTCCCGGCATTTGCCAGGGGAGAGCCGGAGAGGGAGATACGCGGAACCTGTTCCTTGAAGTGAGTTACTGCGGAGGCAATGAGGAATTCCATGACCCCTTTGAAACCCGTGGTCCGGCGCCTCATGAAGTCCAGGGTCCAACTGGAGATGCTGCCATCGCGGAACACAGGAAGCCAGCTGGTCACGCCGTGGACCAAACCGTCGTCGTCCACCGCTACACAGCAGAGGACTTCGGGATCCTTGAGTTCATTCAGGCCACCCAGGGTGAATCCCATCTCCGGAAGGGCTTTGTCGGACACCCACTCTTCAGAGATCTCAGCCAACTGTGCCCTGATCCCAGGCGGCATGGCTCCGTAGTGGTACCAGAGGTCCTTGATGGACAACTTGTCCGCGCGGTTGAGGGCGGTCCGGACGTTTTGCCATTCCTTGCCCTTGAACGTCATGGCCTGGACATTGAGCAGCGTTTCTTCGGCAACCTCCAGTTTCCTGAAACCGTGGGGGAGCAGTGGGCCATCCAGGCCGGAATCAGCGGAGTAGAAACATGGGACCAGACCCAGCGTGGAACAGTGCGAAACGAACCCGAGGGCTGCCTCGTCATGGTGGCTGGCCGCACCGTAGGGGCCGGCTACAGTCAGGGCGACGCCGTTATGGACCTGGTAGGCGACGCCTGCCTCTCTGCCAGGAGTGAACCAGTACTGGTTGTTGTCCCACAGTGCCATCCATGACAGGGTGCCGCCGCCTTGGTGCAGCAGCTCACGGGTGTGCCCCAGATCGGCTGCGGGGTCGGTGGTGATCATCTTGAAGCGGCGGTAGTTCTTCAGGACCAGGACCAGGATCACGAGCCAGATGACCACCCCGCCCAGGCCGTACAGAACTGTGCTCACCAGCCCCTGCGGCAGGGCCACGACAAACGGAACAGGGAAGGGAACCAAGATGTGCGTCAGTTGACCGGCAAGGTCCCACAGCGAAGATTGGCCGGCGTTGCCCTCCAGGAACCAAAACGCTGCGTACAGGGCCACGGCAGTGAGGGCCAGAACCAGTGCGGCCCTGCCCAAGGTACGGTATCCGGCGTCGCTGGACTCCACCCTGAACCGGTGCCTGTTGGCCAGCAACAGCGCCACGATGATGATGGGGGCCAGGACCGCGGGGACGACATACAGCAGCAGGTAGCCGAAGTCCTCATCGCCGAGGGTAACGTCGGGGTCAGAGACGTACTGGACAATGGCCAGGATCGTCACCGCCACCAAGTACAACTGGATGATCAACGTCAGGCGATATGCGAGGCGACGACCACGGCGAAGTCCCTCTGCGCAGACCAGCAGCAGGAGAACCGGAATCGTCGTAAGAACCGCCGCGCCCAAGCTGCGGACGCCCACCACGTTTTGCAGGGCCACGCAATTGGCTTCGTTTCTGCAGGCTTCCTGTACCTCGTCGACGTCGGGACTGGCTTGGAGCATGACCTCCGAGACCACCGACAGGGGGCCAACTTCCCAGGTACCGGTGATCTGGGTGAGGAGTGGACCCAGAGCGAACACGCCCACCACCGTGCCCACCAGGAACCTCGTTTCACGCAGGCTCGAGGAGCGGAAGGAGCCTCCGCTCCTGTGGAAGACAGCAGACTGAACGGCCCACCCGGCGACGACACCAATGACGGCGCCGGCCAGCCCCTGCAAGGTCTGGGCGACACCAACGAACAAGGCGAACATCAACGCCGCGGCAAGCAACCACGTGCGGAGGCGGCGACGCCACAGCGACTCGAGTGCCGCCGTCGAAAATCCCAACGCTGCTGCGGCACCGCCGTAGGCTCCCACTGCATACTCGCCGCCCAGGAAGCTGAGCCACTGGTCGCTGTTGTCGGTGCCGAAGGCGACGAGCGCCACCAGCGCGAGGGCGCTGAGGGCGGATCCTCCAATGAAAGCAGCCAGGGCCAGCCAAGGGCCGATGACCCTTTCTGCGATACCTGCCCCCACCAATATTGCGGCGGTACAAGCCACGTAGTCCAGAAGCGAGGAACCGAAAAACGTTGATGTGAACACAGACCACCACGGTCCGGGTTCTACCGCCAGTCCAAGCCCCACCCGGTCCAGGAGGCCTTCATCCGGGCCGTTGAGGACACTTCCCGTTGCTAATCCCACGATCCAGAAAACAGCCACCAGCGCAAGCGTCACTGGCAGGCTTCGCACGGCGGCCAGCCCCCGCAAGGTGCCTCGAAATCCGACGGCCGTGCTCATGTGATGTCCCCTTCACCGGTTCCGCGCCGGTAAGACCGGCTGGCCACCATTCTGCCCTGCGGCCGGGCGTTAAGGGGAGGGTTTGGAATGTTCGACGCCGGAGGGCCGCCTCACGCTGGCCGGCTTAGTCCCGGTTCCACGGCCCCGGGTTGACGCGGTAGAGAACAGCAGCGCCGATGACAGCGCCTAACAACGCGCCGAAAACCGCGCTCCCGGCGGCGCGACCAATCAGGGCGCCGGCAATTGCACCCAGCATGGCACCCAGAAAAAGCCCTCTGCCGTTGCGGTGCGGTTTCTTGCTCATGGAGACAGCCTACGTGTGGGCTAGTGGATTGAGGGCACGGTACGAGGCCGCACCACCAGCCACAGGGCAGTCATTGAGCCTGTAATGCAGACTGCCATGACAGCGCCCATCGGGACCGCGGAGGTAACCCCCAACCAGCCCACCACCGGTGGGACAATGCCGGCCATCATGAATTGCGAGGCACCCAGGAGGGACGCAGCAGTGCCGGCTTGGGCGCCGTGGTTGGCCAGCGACAATACCTGGACGCACGGGAACATGAAGCCGGTGGCGCAGATGTAGAACCACAACGGAACCAGGGTGCCCCACAAGCCCACATGGAACAAGTCCAGCACGATGATGAGTGCTGACATGCACAGCATGAACAGGGTTGCTCCGGCCACGATCCATTGCGGAGCAATCCGCCTGATCAAGCGGGAACTGATTTGGACACCGGCCACGATGCCCAGCGAGTTGATGCCGAAGAGGACGCCGTATTCCTGGGGCGAGAAACCGTAGACCTTTTGGAAGAGGAAGGTGGAAGCCGAAAGGTAGGCAAAGAGGCCTCCGAAGTTGAGGCTTCCCACCAACACCATGCCTACGAAGATCCGGTCGGTGAGGACCTTTTTGTACCGTTGTCCCACCGTCACTGCGGATTTACCGCGTTGTTCGGCCGGAAGAGTCTCCCGGATAAAGAATATGGACGCGACGATGACCAGCAGTCCGTAGGCAGCCAGGAAGTAGAAAATGCCTGGCCAGGGGAACACGAGCAGCAATTGAGAGCCGATGACCGGGGCCAGGATAGGGGCAAGCCCGTTGACCAGGGACATCCGGGAAAACATCCGGACCATGGAATAGCCGTGGAAGAGGTCCCTGACCATGGCCATTGCCACCACGCCACCTCCGGCCGCGCCGATACCCATGAGTACACGGAAAACGGAGAGCATGCCGATGTCTGTAGCCAAGGCCGCACCCAGCGATGAGCCGATATGCAGTGCCGTGGCAAGGATCAGGGGGAGCCTGCGGCCCACCTTGTCACTGAACGGCCCCACCACAAGCTGGCCAACCCCGAAGCCGACTGTTGTTCCGGTCAGGGTGAGCTGGATCGCTGCTTCCGAGACCTTGAAACTGGACTCAAGGGCCGGGAAGGCCGGGAGGTAAAGGTCGATGGTGAAAGGGCCCAGTGCCGTCAAGGCGCCCAGGAGCAGAATGTAGACAAGTTTTTCGCGTCGGCTCAGGGAATCGCCCGGAGCAGTGGGAGGGGTCACGATCATCTATCCTATGGGCCAGATCATATTTATTGGTGGTATGACGGGCGCGCCGCAGCGTGGCCCCGAAAGTTCAGCCGGAACCTGAATGATAGCTTTGAGGACAGGTGTCCGCAGCGGTCTTTTCCGAGGCGTTCGCCCGACACGATGCCCAGAGGAAGCAGTTAGGCGGAACCCATGAGTGGACGTCACACCGGCCGGACCAGTCAAGGACCAGCCATACGTACTTTGCCGAAGACCCTCAAGCTCGTCGCACGCTTGGCCCCACGGCAAATCAATGACGAGATCGCCCTTGCCAAGGTCGAACTCAAGCGCAAGGCAAAACAGCTTGGCGTGGCCGGTGTCTTCTTCGGCGTCGCCGTCGTATTTCTTGCGTTGCTGGTCATCGCGGTAGTAGTCGCAGTGATTTTGGGCCTGGCGACCATCATGCCCGGTTGGCTCGCGGCCCTGATCGTTTCAGCCTTCTTCCTCGTGGTTGCCGCCATTGCCGCCCTGATAGGTATCGCCAAATTCAAGAAGGCGATGCCGTTGGCTCCCGAGGACACCATCCGGGGCGTCAAGCACGATCTCGGCATCGCCAAGGAGGGCTCAGCCTTCGACGAGTCGATCCTGGACCCGAATTCACCGGCTGCCAAGGCCGCGAAGGCCGAGAAGGAAGCCGCAGCCCAGAAGGCAAAGGCCGAAAAGGCGGCAAAGGAAGCTGCCAAGGAGGCCGACGCCGTCAAGGCGCCCACTGAGGCCGAACTTCGCTCCCGTCTGCGGAAGCGCCGCGAGCACCTGACCGGGGTACGGGATGAACTTGGCGAACAGCTTGACGTCAAGAAGCAGGGCCAGGCGCTGCTGGAAAGCGCCAACATCAGGTTCCAGGAAAGCAAGGAATTCGCTGCCGCAAAATTCGCCGACCTGGGGGATTCAGTCCCCGAAAGCGTCAGCGAGCGGATGGCTGCCCGCTGGAAGGACCTCGCAGCGTTCGCCGCCGCCGCGGTCGTCTTCGTGGTCGCACTCAGGAAACTGCTGAAGAAGTAGCAGCTTCCCGCGGCACCGGAAACTGAAGGCAAGGAAGGGGGACATATGAAGCTGATTGGTGCTGGTTCGCACCCTGATCGTCCGCAAGTCGATCACGACCTCATCTTCACAGTCCCCAACATCCTCACTGTCCTGCGTTTCATGGGCGTACCCCTGTTTGTCTGGCTGGTCTTGTCTGAACAGGAGTACGGGTTCGCGGTCCTGGTTCTGGTTGTCATGGGCAGCACGGACTGGGTTGATGGCTACATCGCCCGGCGATTCGACCAGACCTCCAAGTTAGGCAGGATCCTGGACCCGATGGCCGACCGGGCCGCCCTCCTGGCCGTCGCGTTCACCCTGGTGATTGCCGGCGTCGTGCAGTGGTGGTACTTGGCCGCCTTGCTGGTGCCGGACGCCATCCTGGCGGTAGCTTCGTGGATCTACTTCCGGGGCCACCCGGACCTGCCCGTGAGCATCATTGGGAAGATCCGCACCGCGCTGTTGTTGGTGGGAACGCCATTGCTGGTCCTCTCGAAATTGCCCGTGCCCCTCACAGAGGTGTATTTCGTGGCGGCCTGGACGTTCCTGGGACTCGGCCTGGTGGGACACTGGATCGCGGCATACAACTACTACTGGGCCATCCTGCGAAAAGGAAAAGAATTGAAAACCGACGACGGCGGACACGGCTGATGGTCTTGCTTGCGGTTTTCCTCGCAGTCATGGGCGCCTTCTTCCTCGCCATTGGTGCCCAGCGGCAGGGCAGCGCCGTTAAGGCGGACACTGGTGGGCTGGCGCTGAGCTCGAATGGCTTTCTACGGCTGTTGCGGAATCCACGCTGGATGCTGGGGCTTTTGTTCCTTGCCATGGGAATGGCGATGAATGCCATCGCCCTGGTGTCCGCGCCGTTGACAGTGGTACAGCCTATCGGTGCCATTGCGTTGGTCATCACCACGGTGGTCAACGCCAAGGACCAGGGGCTCAGCATCAACAGGGCAACCGTCGTCGCCATCAGCGCCTGCGTTACGGGTTCAGCGCTGTTTGTGCTGCTGGCTGTTTTCGTGACCCAGGAGAACCACCACGTCAGTAGTGAGGATGAGCTGACGATTGTCCTGCTCCTGGCATTGGCGGTGGGCGTATTTGGCACCCTGGCTGTCTTGTTCAAACACCGGATGAGCGCCTTCATCTACATCCTTGGTGCCGGTGTGCTGTTCGGCTTTGTGGCTGTGCTGACCCGCATCATCGGCAAGCATCTGCTGGATCCGAACGGCATGTTTCTGTTCAACGTGCAGTGGTACACACTGATCGCTATCGCGGCAGCGGGTGGTTTGGGTTCATGGTTCGTGCAGAGCGCATATTCAAGCGGTCCGCCCGACCTCGTGATCGCCGGACTGACCGTGATCGACCCCATGGTGGGCATCGCAATCGGCATTGTCATTCTTGGTGAGCTTCGTCCCGATGTCCACGCCGTCATGGCAATCGCCATGGCAGCGGCCGCTTCCCTTGCTATCGTGGGGGTTATTGCCCTGAGCCGGCACCACCCGGAAGTCACCAAGCGCAAGAAGGATGCGAAGGCGGCTGCCAACCGGAAGGCCTAGGGCAGATCTGTACCTTGCGCCACCGCTTTAACAGGTGGCAAGCCGGCGACACCGCAGCATTGCCACAAGCAACGCTGTCCGCACCGTGACCATCAGGAGTTCTCCACGTGACCATTCCCGACACCACCAAACCCCTCACCATCCTGATTGCCGCGGACACGTACCCGCCGCACGTCAACGGTGCTGCCCAGTTCGGCTACCGGCTGGCCAAGGGGATGACGGCACGCGGACACAACGTGCATGTGCTGGCCTGCCGGCAGGATAAGGGCAAGAGCTTCACGGAGTTCCGCGACGAAGCCACTGTCCACCGTCTGCGCTCCCACAGTGTCTTCACACACGAGTACTTCCGCATCTGCTTCCCCTGGGAGATCAAGAAGGAAATCAGCCTGCTGTTCGACAAAGTGCAGCCCGACGTCGTTCACATCCAAAGCCACTATATGATTGGCGAGCACGTCCTGTACGAGGCCGTGAAGCGTGGCATCCGGGTTATCGCCACCAACCACTTCATGCCGGAGAACCTGAACCCGTTCCTTCCCTTCCCGCAGTGGTTCAAGGACATCGTGGGCCGTATTTCGTGGAAGGACATGGGCAAGGTGATGGGGCAGGCCGACGTCGTGACCACTCCCACGCCACTGGCCGCCAAGGCGATGCACCAGCATGCTTTCCTGCGAAAGGTCCTGCCGCTGTCCAACGGCATCGACTCCTCGGCCTACGAGCTCCATGCTGGTGAGGTGATCGAACCGCACCGCAATCCGACGGTCCTGTTTGCCGGACGCCTGGCTGAAGAAAAGCACGTCGACGTCCTGATCGAAGCGGTAGCAAAAACCCCACGTGAGCTTAATGTGCACTTGGAGATCGTCGGAGGCGGGGAAGTCCGCCCGGCTTTGGAAGCACAGGTAGCCAGGCTGGGGCTCCGCGATCGCGTGAAGTTCCTGGGGCTTGCAAGCGATGAGGAACTACGCGAGGCCTACATCAAGGCAGACATCTTCTGCATGCCCGGCACTGCCGAACTGCAGTCGCTGGTGACCTTGGAGGCCATGTCGGCATCCACCCCTGTGCTGCTCGCAGACGCCATGGCCCTGCCGCACCTGGTCCGGGAGGGTGAAAACGGATACCTCTTCGCGCCCAATGACAGCGCCGAACTCGCGTCCAAGATCACCAAGTTGGTGCAGCTTCCCAAGAACGAACTCGAAGCTATGGGCAAGATGAGCCGCGAAATGGTGGAGCCGCACAGCATCAACGGAACACTCCAGACCTTCGAGGACCTCTACCGGGGCGCCTCTTACGAGGACAAAGTGGTGTGACCACAGCACTGCTCTTTAGCTATTAGTATTGCTAGAGTGCTTTGCCCCGGACGGCTGTTTTGTTCGGGGCATCACGGGGCTATAGCTCAGCTGGTTAGAGCGCGGGACTCATAATCCTAAGGTCCTCGGTTCAAGTCCGAGTAGCCCTACCTTGACGGGGAGCTGTGGTTGACGATCAGTTGTCATCCATGGCTCCCATGTTGTTTCCGCCGCTGACTGCCGCCCACAGCTCTCGGCGGATTTTGGCTTCCTCGCCACTTCCCGTCGTGGGCAGACGCAGGAGCCGGATCTTGTGCTCACGGCAGATGGCGTCTTTGTGGGCATCCCGTGCCTGTTGCACGGGGTTGTTCTCATGGAAGGCGTACCCATCGACCTCAACAGCAAGAACGGGCCTGTTGCTGATGCGGTTGTAGACCACAAAGTCCAAGGTGGCGCGGTTCTGGACGTAGGTGAGTTGTTCGGGCGTGAGCATCGTCAGATCCGGCAACAGGTTCCGAAGCATAACTTGCGGCGCGATAGCCAAGTCACCGAAGTCCTTGTCTTGGACTATGTCAGACAACAGCGTCCACACGATGTTTTCCGACGCGAACTGTGAGTTGCCCCGCACCCGACTCGCGAGCGGTCTCAATAGCGCCGAATACTCTTTGTACAAGAGGTCGAAGACAGACAGGACGCTGCTGTCAAAAACCCCATCCTCCGGGTAGCGGTATTGGATGAAATGAATCAAGTCCCGAAGGTGGCGGCTTGTGGGAAGCATTGCGTTGTTGGTGACGAGTACAAACCGTTTCACAGCGCGGGACACTGCGACATTCACCAGGTGCGGGTCGTCCACGAATTCCATGCCCGATGCCCCGCCGTTTGACTCGTCCAAGACGGTGCTCATGATGATTACGGACTTCTGCCGCCCCTGAAACTTATGGACCGTGTCTGCTTGAATATTGTTGAGCAGGGCCTCGGTTACCTTGTCCACTTGCCGGCGGTACGGCGTCACCACAGCTATTTCGTGATCGGGGACGCCTGAACAGAATTGGGCCAGAACTTCCTTTGCGATGACATCCGCTTCACGCTGGTTGGTCCGTCCTCCGCCGTGGTGCTGCCGCATGTGATTGCCTGCAACTGTCCGGACTACGACGAGCGGCCGCCCCTCGACGGTGCCGGAGGTGTATGGAACAAGCTGGCCGTCATAGAACTTTTTGTTGCAATAATCGATGATCGCCGGATCGCAGCGGTAATGCTCTCGGAGCATGGTGCGCGGAAGGTAGGCGCCGAATTGTTGAATGATAGAGGACAGAATGTTGTGCCGTGTGTAGTCAACGTTCGGCGATGGCGCTCTCGAAGAGTGCCTCGAGGCCTTCTCGTCGGCGATGTGCTGAAGCTGCTGGAGGTCGCCGACGACGATGACGTTTCGGGCGCAAGAGAGGGCCAGGCCAGCAGCAAGCAGGTCCACCTGGGAGGCTTCATCGATGATCAAGTAGTCCAGGAACTTCCCAACAGGGACGTTCCTTCGCAAGGAGTGGCAGGTGCTGAGAACTACCGGGTAGTCCGAAGTGAACTCCGCAAAGTCAGTCTTGTAGTTGCTTTCGGTGTATATCCGTCTCCGCGTCCGGGCATATCGCAGATGGAGTGACGCGTCGAGCATTTGCCGTGAGGTCAGCCTATGTTCCTCCTCCAGGCGCCTGTGGTCCCCGTCCGCAAGAATCGCTTCGGCTTGGTCCATGCCCTGCTCCAGTTCGGCGATCTTCTTGTCGTAGTAAGCACGTTGCAGACTCAGGACCACATCTGTGGCTCTGCTATCCACACTCCCAAGCTGCCCGTACCGCAGTCGAAGCTTGATGCGCCTGAAGAACCTGCGGAGCGGACCTTCATCCACGGGAACGGGCGACGTTTCGGCAAGGAATTCGAGGATGCGGCTCGACGATCCGGGCAAGGACGCTACCCCGGCCGGCCCAAGGGAACCAGGGCGCTCCGGCTGGCGGAGGAAATGGCGCCTCTCGAGTTTGAACGCTTCAAGTTCATGCCTCATCCGTGCCAGATTCCGGGCCGTTTCTTGTAAGACCCGCAGTCGCCTGTCGAGGTCTGCTGCCTTGTCCGCCGTCGGCGCTTCGCCCGGCGCGCGGCTGACGAAATGATCGACGTCGGCATTTCTGGTTTTCTGTCCGACGAAGAATTCGTCCATTTTCTCCTTGCGTCGAAGGTCCGCCACTATGTAGCCGAAGCCTTCCTCCGCGAGTTTGTCCCGAACGTTCTCAACTGCCGCATTGTTGAAGGAGACGATTCCGACCGTCCTGCCTGGGGCCGCGACAATGTTGGCAACCAGGTTCAGTATGGTCTGGGTTTTTCCTGTTCCAGGAGGACCGTCGATCACCGATATCCGGTTGCTGAGTCCTTTCATGAGGGCTTCACGTTGGCTGATGTTTGAAGAAAAGGGCAGTATGGGGGGCTCTTGAGCCATGCGGACGGAGTCCTGGGCTTGGCCCCTAAGGTAGAGGTCGAGGGCGCTTCCCTGGGGGACGCTGTTGAAATTTTCGTACTGCCGACGCAGCGGGTCGTCCTCCCGCAGCTTCGACGAAATTTCCCGCCAATAGTCGAGGATGGCCTGGGCTTTCAGCTCTTCAGCAGAGGGCCTGGAAATGGCTATCTCATTGTCACGACAGGTTTGGTAGCCGGGGCCAGAGGCAACCGTGTGGAATGCACGCCACCATGTTCCCTGTGGCGATTCGAAGCGGAGAAGCTCCGTGACGCCTTCGACGACCTTGCCATGAATGGTCACTGCGTCCTGGGGCTGAAGGAGTACAGGGGCTGGATTCCCCAGAATTATCACCTTGTCAGAGGAGTATCTGTATCGCTTTTCGGAACCGAAGGTGACATATGTGTAGGCACCCGCGGTGCGGTACTCCGCCACCTCTGGGGTCTTGTCCACAAGACCGTTCTGCTGACGGGTGCGGATCAGAATCGCCTCGCGTCGTGGATTGATCACAGCAAAATCCCCCAAGTTCAAGTGCAGCGTTGCACGTCCGACGTTACAGAACAGTGTGAGGAGAAGCGCAGCTTTGGAAAGGTCTGCAACGTGTCATCCATTGCGGTAACCGAGGAACCTGCGGTAAGTTACTGATCAGTAACTTACTACTCGCCGGTAACTTGGCTGCCCGGCGGCCCCAGGGCCAGCAGCGCAGTCGTCGCCGGATCATGACGTGGTCGCAGGTGACCACCCTTGAAGGAGCGCACATGTCCAACACTGCATTCGATGCCGGCAACCTTCCCTATGCCGACGGCGACTTCTACGCCTTTGAGCAGCTGCTGACCAGCAAGGAGCAGGATCGGCTGGCGGAAGTCCGTGAGTTCCTCGCGCGCGAGGTCAATCCCATTGCGGTGGACTGCTGGAACCGTGGCGAATTCCCCATGGAACTCATTCCCAAGCTCGGCGAGCTGGACCTTGTCAGTCCCGTGCGCCGTCAGGGGTATTCCAACCTGTTCGCGGGCATGCTCCACGCTGAGGTAACCCGCGCGGACGCATCGATCGCCACCTTCATGGGTGTTCACGACGGACTCTTCACGGGATCCATCGAAGCCCTCGCGTCCCAGGAGCAGAAGGACGCGTGGCTTCCCGACATCTACTCCCTGAAAAAGATCGGGGCCTTCGGGCTTACCGAGCCCCTCGGCGGTTCTGACGTGGCCGGCGGCACCCGCACCACGGCCCGCCGCGACGGTGACACGTGGATCCTCGACGGCGCCAAGCGCTGGATCGGTAACGCCACCTTCTCGGATTGGGTAGTGATCTATGCCAGGGACGTGGCCGACAACCAGGTCAAGGCGTTCTTGGTTGACACCACGTTGCCGGGCTTCTCCGCCAGCAAGATCGAAAACAAGATCTCCCTTCGCACTGTGCAGAACGCGGACATCACCCTGGACAACGTGGTTGTTCCCGACTTCTTCAAACTGGCCAACGGCAACAGCTTCCGGGACACCAACAAGGTCCTCAAGGTCACCCGCCTGGCCGTTGCCTGGCAAGCCGTCGGACTCCAGATGGCAGCCTTCGATGTGGCACGCAGCTACGCTGTTGAGCGCCAGCAATTCGGACGCCCGCTCGCGGCCTTCCAGCTCGTGCAGAACCAGTTGGTCCAGATCCTGGGCAACACCGTCGCCTCGATGGGCATGATGGTGCGGTTGGCGCAGCTGGAGGATGCCGGCGTTGCCAAGGATGAGCAGTCGGCGTTGGCAAAGGCCTTCACCACGGCCCGGATGCGCGAGAGCGTTGCCCTGGGGCGAAGCATTCTGGGCGGCAATGGCATTGTGACCGATTACGGCATGGCCAAAATCTTCTCGGACGCAGAGGCGATCTACTCCTACGAAGGCACACACGAGATCAACACGCTGGTGACCGGGCGGGCCATCACCGGAGTTTCTGCGATCGTCTAGAACTTACGGCGTGTAGCCCTCGGGTCCGGCGTCCATCTCCCTGGGATGCCGCTTCGCGGGCTATTCCAGAGGCAACAGCACTGAGGGCCTTAGATCTGCAACGAAGCCCAGCGGATTGACGTATTCCCCGTCGCGCCGCACGCCCCAGTGCAGGCAGGTGGTGCTCCCGCAGTGGCCCGGCTGCACGTTGCCGATGGTTTGTCCTTTGACGACGTGGTCGCCCTCTTTCAACGCGCTGATGACGGGTTCAAAACTGCTCTTGAGTCCGTCGCCTTGGTCGATGGTGAGGACAGAGCGGTCGACCACGACGCCGGCAAACGTCACCACGCCATCGGACGGCGCGGTGACTGGTCCGCCGTCGGGCGCTGGACCCAAATCCACGCCCCGGTGCCCGCTCAGCCACGGTTTGTCCGGAGGGTCGAACGTCCGCAGGACGTTTGGTTTGGGAGAGAATGGCCAGTTCCACCGCCCAGGGGGAGAAGGGGCGGTCCCGCCGGGCCAGGCCAGGAGGATGAGGGCAATGACCGTTGATACTGCAGGTTTTAGGAAGGGCATGGCTCCAGCCTTCCGGGCGTCGGGAATTCGGGCCATGGTCCGGAGGTCGTATGTGGATAACCGGCGGTGATCGGCGGTCATTTGGGCGGGTTCCCTGTAGTACACTTGGTGGAGCAGTTTGCTGTGCCCTCATGCTTGTTCAGGAACATGTCTCATTCAGATATGTGAGGGTCCCAGGCTGACTACGCGTATCCAGCCCTCCTTCAGCGAAGCCCAGTCTTCAGGCTGCGGAGGATTGTGCCTCTTGCGGTCCGGCGGAACCTTGGTTCAGGCCGGATGAGAAGCGCAATGGATGCCAGGAGCCGCGCCCGTCCGGGCAAAGGCTAAACAACCGTCAACTATTGGCAGGGTAAGAGCAGCCCCCTGGGCTCTCTCATGAATGACCTGCCGGAAGGAGCGTCGGCATGCCCGTCGTAACCATGCGCCAGCTGCTTGACAGCGGCGTCCACTTTGGACACCAGACCCGTCGTTGGAACCCGAAGATGAAGCGCTTCATCTTCACGGAGCGCAACGGCATCTACATCATTGACCTCCAGCAGTCGCTGTCCTACATCGACCGCGCCTACGAGTTCGTCAAGGCTACTGTCGCCCACGGCGGCACCGTCCTGTTCGTCGGCACCAAGAAGCAGGCTCAGGAAGCAATTGCCGAGCAGGCTACCCGCGTTGGCCAGCCGTACGTCAACCAGCGTTGGTTGGGCGGTATGCTCACCAACTTCCAGACCGTCGCCAAGCGTATCCAGCGCATGAAGGAACTCGAAGAGATCAACTTCGACGACGTCGCCGGTTCCGCTTACACCAAGAAGGAGCTCCTGCTCCTCAAGCGTGAACTCACCAAGCTTGAGTCCAACCTCGGCGGTATCCGCAACCTGACCAAGGCTCCCTCGGTCCTCTGGGTTGTTGACACCAAGAAGGAACACCTTGCTGTTGACGAAGCCAAGAAGCTGAACATCCCGGTTGTTGCCATCCTGGACACCAACTGCGACCCGGACGAAGTTGACTTCCCGATCCCGGGCAACGACGACGCCATCCGCTCCGTCAACCTGCTCACCCGCGTTGTTGCCGACGCCGTAGCTGAGGGCCTCATCGCCCGCAACCAGCGCGCAACCGGTACCACCGAAGCTCCGGAAGAGCCGCTGGCCGAGTGGGAGCGCGAGCTCCTCGAAGGCAGCAAGGCCGAAGAAGCAGCAGCTGAGGCTCCTGCAGCCGAAGCTCCCGCTGCTGACGCTGCTGCAGGCGAAGCCGAAGCCAAGTAAATCTTGACCTTCGCCGGCCCCGGAAACGGGGCCGGCGGCAACTGACAGGATGGCGGCTCACGCAGTGGGCTGCCGTCCTTCAGTTACGTAAACACACAAATTTCTAGACAGAGGGGTTCACATGGCGAACTACACTGCTGCTGACATCAAGGCCCTGCGCGAGCGCACCGGCGCCGGCATGATGGACGTCAAGAAGGCTCTTGACGAAGCCAACGGTGACGCCGAGAAGGCCATCGAGATCATCCGCATCAAGGGCCTGAAGGGTGCTACCAAGCGCGAAGGCCGTTCCACCGCTGAAGGCCTGGTTGCTGCCAAGGTCAACGGTGGCGTTGGCGTAATGATCGAGGTCAACTGCGAGACCGACTTCGTGGCCAAGGCTGACAAGTTCATCCAGCTGGCCGACAAGGTTCTCAACGTTGCAGTCGAGTCCGGCGCTGCCGACCTCGAGACCCTGCTGGCCACCGAGGTCGACGGCAAGCCGTTGTCCGAGGTTGTTGTCGAAGAGGGCGCTGTCCTCGGCGAAAAGGTTGTTGTCCGCCGCATCTCCCGCGTTGAGGGCACCACGGTTGACGCTTACCTGCACAAGACGTCCAAGGACCTCCCGGCCCAGGTTGGCGTTCTGTTCGCAGTCGACGGTGAAGGCGAAGCCGCTGAAACCGCCGCTCACGACATCGCTGTCCACGTTGCAGCCATGGCACCGAACTACCTGACCCGCGAAGACGTTCCGGCCGAACTGGTCGAGTCCGAGCGCCGCATCGCCGAGGAAACGGCCAAGGCTGAAGGCAAGCCGGAAGCTGCTCTCTCCAAGATCGTCGAAGGCCGCGTGACTGGCTTCTACAAGGGTGAGGTTCTGGTTGACCAGGCATTCGCCAAGGATTCCAAGAAGACTGTTGCACAGGTCCTCGAAGAAGCCGGCGTCAAGGCAACCGCAGTAACCCGTTTCCGCGTCGGAAACTAGTAATTCATGAGAAGGGGTGGTCACTTCGGTGGCCGCCCCTTTTTCATGCACGCGTTCGGGTAGTACCAGCCCGGACCCACAGCACGATAATCTAGCCAGAGTCCACCAACGGGAAGGCACCATGGAAACCGTCAACACTGCAATCCAGCCCGAGAAGACCCGCCGACGTGTACTTCTGAAACTTTCCGGCGAAGTCATCGGCGGAGGCAAGCTGGGCGTCGATCCCGAAACCGTCCGGGCCATTGCCAAGCAGATCGCAGCCGGCGTGGCAGATGTGGAAGTGGCCATCGTTGTTGGCGGAGGCAACTTCTTCCGCGGTGCTGAACTGTCACAGAGTGGCATGGACCGCTCCCGCGCCGACTACATGGGCATGCTGGGAACCGTGATGAACTGCCTCGCGCTGCAGGACTTCCTGGAGCAGGCAGGCGTGGAAACCCGAGTCCAGAGCGCCATCACCATGGGCCAGGTGGCCGAGGCCTACATTCCCCGCCGTGCCATCCGCCACATGGAAAAGGGCCGCGTGGTCATTTTCGGTGCCGGCGCAGGCTTGCCGTACTTCTCCACTGACACTGTGGCCGCGCAGCGGGCCCTGGAAGTACACGCCGACGTCGTCTTGATGGCCAAGAGTGGTGTCGACGGCGTCTACACCGCCGACCCCAAAAAGGACCCGGCAGCCGAGAAGCTGGATGTCCTCAGCTACGACGACGCCCTGCGCCGCGACATCCGCGTGATGGACCAGACCGCCATGACCATGTGCAAGGACAACAACCTCTCCATGGTGGTGTTCGGCATGGAAGGCGAAGGCAACGTGACCCGCGCGATCCTGGGCGAAACGCTGGGAACCCTGGTAACTCCCTAGCAAGGGCTAGGATATTTCTAGGACCGTCCGCCCCTGGTGGCGGATCTTTACTGTGCATTGCCGCCTGCTGTTGGGCAGCAACTATTTTCTGAGGAGAAACCCGTGATCGAAGAGACCTTACTCGAAGCCGGCGAGAAGATGGACAAGGCCGTCGAAGTAGCCAAGGACGATTTCGCCACGATCCGTACCGGCCGGGCGAATCCCGGTCTCTACAACAAGGTCATCGTCGAGTACTACGGCACGCCCACTCCGCTCCAGCAGCTGGCCTCCTTCGGTGTGCCGGACGCACGGACCATCCTGATCACGCCTTACGACAAGACGGCCCTGCGGGACATCGAAAAGGCACTGAGCGACTCCGAGGTCGGAGCCAACCCGTCCAACGACGGCAACGTCATCCGCGTCACCATTCCGGAGCTCACGAAGGAGCGCCGCAAGGAATACGTGAAGATCGTCAAGGGCAAGGGTGAGGACGCCAAGGTCTCCATCCGCAGCATCCGCCGCAAGGCAAAGGACGCCCTGGACAAGCTCGTCAAGGACGGCGACGCCGGTGAAGACGAGGGCGCACGGGCTGAGAAGGAGCTCGATGCCCTTACGAAGCAGCACGTCGACAGCATCGACGAGCTGCTCAAGCGCAAGGAAGCCGAGCTGCTCGAGGTCTGATGAGCCAGGCTGAGCCGGCGCCCACTGAACGGGTCCCGACACGCGATAACCCCAAGCGCGCCCGGCGCGTACGGGCGAACCCCACACCCAAGGCGGGCCGAAACCTGCCGGCGGCGATCGGCGTCGGCCTTGCCATGCTGGTGGCCGTCTTGGGAGGGCTGCTGTTCCTCCCGCTGGGGTTCGTCCTCCTCACGACGGCCTTCGCCGTCCTGGGAGTGTGGGAAGTATTCCGGGCCCTCGAAGCCCAAGGCACCAGGATGCCGATCATTCCAGTGATGGTCGGCAGCCTGGCGATGCCGGTTTCGGCGTACTTCGGCGGTCTTGAAGGCCTGCTGTTCACGATGACGGCAAGTTCCGTGGCAGTGCTGCTGTGGCGCTCCATCGAAAGCGCGGCCGGAGCACCACGGAGTGTCTTTGCCGGCGTCTTCACGCTGGCCTGGATCCCGTTCCTCATCAGTTTCGCTGCGCTGCCGCTGCACGCGAGCGGTGGTGCTACGCCTGTGGGCTTCTGGCCCCACGGTATCCCGGACGGCGCCTGGCAGATCGCCTCGATGCTGCTGCTGGTGGTCTCCAATGACACGTTCGGCTACATCGTGGGGGCTTCGTTCGGCAAGCATCCCATGGCTCCCAAAATCAGTCCCAAGAAGTCCTGGGAGGGGTTCGCGGGATCTGTGGGCGGGGCCATGGTGATCGGCGTTCTGGCCTGTATTTTTCTGCTGGACAGGCCGTGGTGGGTTGGCCTGATTCTTGCTGTAGGAATGGTTGCCGCGGCAACGGCAGGGGACCTGGCCGAGTCCATGGTCAAGAGGGAACTTGGCGTCAAGGACATGAGCAGCATCCTGCCTGGCCACGGTGGCGTGATGGACCGTCTGGACTCCATCGTGTTCGCGGCCCCGGTGGCCTATGTTTTGTTCGCGCTGTTGAGCGGCGTTTGACAACCGATGAAGGAAAGAAAAGTGGCCTTGGATATTCGACGCCAGATTCCCGCGACGTTTGAGCGCGTGGAACGCAGCAAATACGGCTATAACGCCAAGCAGGTTGACGAGTTCCTCCAGCGTGCGAGGACGTCGTTCGAGAACCCTGTGGGGGCCACGGACCAGGTTGCCAGCGTGGATGTCCGTGAGGTGGCTTTCGATCCCGTCAAGGGTGGCTATGACGCCCACAGCGTTGACGCTGCCCTGGACCGCCTGGAGGATGCTTTCGCGCGCCGGGAGCGCGACGAGCTGATCGGCCAGCAGGGCGAAGAAGCCTGGCTGCGCCAGATCGGGAAACTTTCCGGGATTCTTCGTGGCAGGTTGCACAGGCCTGATGGGGAGCGCTTCCGCCGCCCCACGCGGAAGAGGATCCGCAGCTACAACATCCAGGACGTTGACGCCCTCTGTGTCGAGTTGATCGGGTACCTGGAGAATGATCAGCCGCTGAGCGTCGACACCGTCCGCCGCGCCGTGTTCCGCGCAGCAAAAGGGGACGAGGGCTACGAAGAAGCCCAGGTGGATGCTTTCCTTGCCCGAGTCGTTGAGCTGATGGCCGCTATCGATTAATTCAAGCCGGGGCCCGGGGAGATGGGTTGGTTGTTCCGCCACACGTTGAGGTAGCGGCGCCTGCCCCGCTCCAGCGAGGTAGCGAAGAATGCCAGGGCAGCGACCACCGCAACGCCTGCTGCCACGGGCACTGGAACCGCGAGCGTCAACAGCGCCGACCCCACAAGCAACGCTATCAAGGCGGCGTTGACGGTTCCCATGAACACCATGCTGCTGCCGGCGACCTGGCTGAAGTCCGTTCGGCCACCGAGGAAGTAGTAGGTCTTCTTCGCGCCTTCCTCGTCGTCCCTGTAACCGGCCATCAGATAGGGCGCAACACCAGGATCCAGCGCCACGTACGCTGCCCTTAGCCGGTTCATGGCGATGACGTACATAAGGTCTTCCATGCCAACGCTCATGACGCGGATGTGCGTCAGCAGGCCAACCACCACGTCGATGCTAAGAATGGTCAGGGCAAAGGCCCGGAAGGCATCGGAAAACTGGGTGGCGTTGCCGACCAGCGCCACGCTCAGCAGACTGGCCGAGGTAAACGTCAGGAACATGCTGATCCGGGTGAGGACTTCCCCCTGCGTGGTGCTGCGTGAGGCGAGCAAGCTCCAATGCTCAGTAGCCAGTAATTGCGCACGAACGCTGGGCGACAACTCCGGCGAGCCTGCAGCAGGCGGCTCAGGGCCGGTAGATGGTGCTTCCTCCGACATGGCGACATTGTCCTCCCGGCCCGCGGCGCGGACAACAGGCAACTAGCGCTCGGTGGCTACAGGCCGTTCAGGTACATGCAGACGGGACATCACACGGTTCACTGACGACGGCACCCGGTTCTTCGTCAGGATGGAGACAAGCACCGTCATGGCGAACGCTGCCGGAACAGTCCACGCGGCCGGTTGGGCAAGCCAGGCCGGTGCGTTCCCACCGCCGGTCAGGTTGCCGGCCACCATGGCGCCACCACAAAGCACTGCGCCGGTAGCCATCCCCGCGATGGCACCCACATCCGTCAGGCCCCGCCACCAGATACCCAGCAAAAGGACGGGACAGATGGTTGAAGCTGTGAAAGCGAAGACCAGGCCGACACTCCCTGCCAGGGCCAGGGTGTCCGTCATGAAAGCAAAACCCAAAGGCACGACGGCGGCCATCACCGCTGCGAGGCGGAACCCCCTGACGCTTCCCCCGAACAGGTCCTGGCTGATGACGCCGGACAAGGACACCACCAGCCCGGAGGTGGTGGACAGGAACGCAGCGAAGGCCCCGGCAACCACAAGGGCTGACAGCAGATCACCCGCGACGCCGCCGATCAGCTTGCCGGGGAGCAGCAGAACCAAGGCGTCGGCTTGTCCGGATTGGGCGAGTTCGGGTGCGAACATCCGTCCCACGGCGCCGGAGAGCGTGGGGAAAAGGTAGAAGACGGAGAGGAGCCCAAGGACGATCAGCGTGGTTCGTCGGGCAGACTGGCCATCGGGGTTGGTGTAGAACCTCACCAGGACGTGCGGCAGCCCCAGCGTTCCAAACAGCAAGGCCACCAGGAGCGAAATGTGCTGGTACGCACCCGCGGGGGCCTGGCCGGTGGGATTGACCGGCAGGGGAGCCTGCAGCGGGGTGTCGTTGCCGGCAAGCACCAGCAGGATGAACACCACGGGCACTGCCAGCGCGGTCAGTTTCAGCCAATATTGGAAGGCTTGGACAAACGTGATGGACCGCATGCCACCTGCCACGACCGTAAGGCACACGACCGCGACGACCGCCGTCGAACCTACCCACGACGGGAGGCCGGTGGTGATCCGGATGGTGAGCGCCGCCCCGTGCAGTTGCGGAACGATGTACAGCCAACCCACGGCCACCACCACCAGGCTGGTGACGCGGCGCACCACAGCCGAATCCAGTCGGGCTTCCGTGAAATCGGGGATCGTATAGGCACCCGAGCGGCGCAAGGGGGCGGCCACAAAGAGCAGCAACATCAAGTACCCGGCCGTGTACCCCACCGGGAACCACAGGGCGTCTGTACCGGAAAGCAGGATCAGTCCGGCGACACCCAGGAAGCTTGCGGCCGAGAGGTACTCGCCTCCAATGGCTGAAGCGTTCCACCACGGCGGGACGGTTCGTGAGGCGACATAGAAGTCGCTGGTCGTCCGTGATACCCGCAGTCCGTAAAACCCGATCACGGCCGTCGCAACTGACACGGCCAGGAAAGCGAACAGGCCGACGGCGGGGTTCACTTGTCCTCCACCAGGTCACGGTAGCGGGCTTCATTGCGCGCGGCGGCACGGTTGTACAGCCAGGCGCTCAAGCCGATGACGGGATAGATTCCCACCCCCAGCGTCAGCCAATCAAGCGGGATGCCGAAGACGCGGGTCCCTGCGACCCCGGGGCCATAGACGAGGATCGTCGCGAACACGGCAAGGATGATGAGGAATCCGCACGCGACCACCAGTGCCAGGCGCAATTGGGAGCGGATCAGGGAACGGACAAAAATCCTGCCGGCATCCGAATCCTCGGCCGCCTCCTGGGAGTGCAGTGCGCGGCCGGAGGCAGGTGCTGCCTGCTGCCGCGGCGCGGTGACGCGGACGCGGGTCATGCTTGGGGCCGGATGCGGGTGGACTGCAGTTTGTCCCGGACTGAAGGCAGATGCCTCCTGCTGATCGGCAATTCGGCACCCGAAACGGCAACACTGGGACCGGTGGTGGACAGCTTCAGGTGCTGCACGTGGTTCAGCGCAATCAGGTAGGAACGGTGGATCCGGATGAACCCGGCGTCTGCCCATTTTTGCTCAAGATCGGTGAGCGGAACCCGGATGAGATAGCTCGCCTCGGCCGTATGCAGCCGGGCGTAGTCGCCCTGCGCCTGGACATAGGTGACGTCGTCGCGGCGGATCATGCGGGTGGTGCTGCCCAGGTCAACGGTGATCATTTCGGTGGGGGGTGTTCCGTCCTTGATGAGATCACTGATCCGGTCCACCGAACGCGCCAGCCGTTCGGCCCGGAGCGGCTTGAGCAGATAGTCGACGGCGGCGAGGTCGAAGGCCTCCAGGGCGCAGTCTTCATCCGCAGTGACAAAAACGACGGCGGGCGGGCTGCTGCTGCGGGAAATGGCACGGGCAATGTCCAAACCGGACAGGGCGGGCATATGGATGTCCAGGAAGACGGCGTCCACTGCCTCGGTTTCCAGCTTGCGGAGCGCTTCGCTGCCGGAAGATGCGCGGTGGATGGCGCCAATCCGCGCATCCCGTCCGAGGAGGAAGGCAAGTTCTTCCACCGCGGGTAGTTCGTCATCAGCGACGAGCACGTTGATCATGATTAAAGACTAACCGCCACCTCAGGCGTCGTGTCCGGGCTGTGACTTGGGCACACGCATGGTGATCAGTGTGCCCTCGCCGGGAGCGGTGTCGATCACGAGGCCGTGTTCATCTCCGTAGACTTGTCGCAAGCGCGCATCAACGTTTCGCAGCCCCACGTGGTCGCCATCGGTGTGTCCGGCGAGGACCGACCGCAGGTGCTCCGGGTCCATGCCCACGCCGTCGTCCTCGATGGTGACCTCGGCGAAAGCTCCTGAATCGTTGGCGCATATAGTGATATGTCCCGGTCCTTCCTTCGCCTCAAGGCCGTGCCTTACCGCGTTTTCCACCAAGGGCTGGAGGCTCAGGAAAGGGATGACGGTGCTCAGGACTTCCGGCGCGACGCGAAGGCTGACCTGGACACGCTCGCCGAAGCGTGCCCGCTCCAACAGCAGATAGCGGTCGATGCAGCGAAGTTCCTCGGCCACGGTGGTGAAGTCACCGTGACGGCGGAAGGAGTACCTGGTGAAGTCCGCGAACTCCACAACAAGTTCCCTGGCCCGGGCCGGGTCCGTGTTGATGAACGACGCGATGGCGTTGAGGGAATTGTAGATGAAGTGCGGGCTGATCTGGGCCCGCAGAGCCCGGACCTCTGCTTCCATCAGCAGGGTTCTGGAAGCTTCCAGTTCTGCCAGTTCCAGCTGGGCCGCGATCCAATCAGCTACTTCACTGGTGGCCCGCACCAGACCCGCCCCGGCGGCCGGTGCCAATGCTGCCACTGATCCAACAACCCGTGATCCGGCCCTGATGGGGGCGATGACGGCACTGAAGTCGGGGCCGGACTGGTCGGTGGAATGCCCCACGCGCGGCACAACGGCGGTTCGTCCCGTGGCCAGTACTTCTGTCGCAAGCCCCATCAGCGACGCTTTGAGTTCCTCGCCGGCGCCATCCCAGGCCAGCACTGAACTGGTGTCTGTCATGGCAAAAGCGTCGCAACCGAGCAGGACGCGCAGTTGCCTGCTGGCTTTGGCCGCCCCGGCAGGTTGGAGGCCACCGCGAAGATGCTGCCCGGCCCGTGATGCTGCGTGCAGCGTGTTGTAGGTAGCGCGTTCTGCGTCAGTGCCAAGGTCCCGGAAGGAGCGGATCACCTTCAGGCCAACGCCCACGACGACGGCGACGGCCAGTGCGATCACTGCAATGGCGGCGGCGGTGAAGAGCGGGGAGTCGGGCATAAGGCCAGAGTAGCCCGAGGTGCCCAGCATCCCTGTTTCTACCTGTGCTTTTATCCCAATGCCACCGTTTGGCGCAGTGGCACAGCCGCTGGGCGACGACCACGGGCGAACCTCTGGAAGGGAAGCCTGAGCGCATTCGATAGTGATTGCAGTCACATCAGCCGCGCGTGGGAGCTGACGTGCTCATCACAACAGGAGGAACCATGGGTAATGAGGCCCAACCCCAGGACGCAACGGCGTCCGTGGACTTCCAGGAAGTCCAACAGACGGAACGGTTCAGAACGCTGCGGAAGCGGCACAGGAGCTTTGTCTTCCCCATGGCAGTCATTTTTCTGCTGTGGTATTTCGCGTATGTCCTGCTGGCGGATTACGCCGTCGCCTTCATGTCCACCAAAGTCTGGGGCAACATCAACGTGGGCCTGATTTTGGGCCTGCTCCAGTTCGTCACCACCTTCGGCATCACGGCTTGGTACGTGAGCTACTCCAACAAGAAACTCGATCCCATCGCGGCGGAGATCCGCAATGAGATCGAAGGGCACGAATTCGACAAGGACAGCAGCGTGACGCGCGGAGGAGCCAAATGAACACCACAATGGTCCCGGCAGTCGAAGTCGCTGCGTTGAAGGACACCACGCTCCTGAACATGGGTATCTTCGCCCTGTTCGTCGCGGTCACCATGGTGATCGTCTTCCGGGCCAGCCGGAACAACAAGACTGCGGCCGACTACTACGCCGCCGGCCGCTCTTTCACCGGATCCCAGAACGGCACTGCCATCGCCGGTGACTACCTTTCTGCGGCTTCGTTCCTGGGTATCACCGGTGCCATCGCGATCAATGGCTATGACGGATTCCTGTACTCCATCGGCTTCCTTGTTGCTTGGCTGGTGGCGCTGCTGCTGGTGGCCGAATTGCTCCGCAACACCGGCAAGTTCACCATGGCAGATGTGCTGTCCTTCCGCCTGCGGCAACGGCCTGTGCGCATCGCTGCGGCACTTTCCACCCTCGCGGTCTGCTTCTTCTACCTCCTCGCCCAGATGGCCGGTGCGGGAAGCCTCATTTCGCTCCTGCTGGGCATCAGCGACTGGGGCGGACAAGCCCTGGTGATTATCGTCGTCGGCGCTTTGATGATCATGTACGTGCTCATCGGCGGCATGAAGGGCACCACCTGGGTCCAGATCATCAAAGCCATCCTTTTGATCGCAGGTGCCGCGGTCATGACGGCCATGGTGCTGGCGATTTACGGCTTCAACCTGTCCAGCCTGTTGGGTTCGGCAGCGGAGGCCGCCAACAACCCGAACGTCCTGAACCCGGGCCTGCAGTACGGCAAGACAGAAACGTCCAAGCTCGACTTCATGTCGCTCGGCCTCGCCCTGGTCCTGGGAACGGCCGCCCTGCCCCACGTCCTTATGCGCTTCTACACGGTTCCAACCGCCAAAGAAGCACGTAAATCCGTTGTGTGGGCCATTTGGCTGATTGGCTTGTTCTACCTGTTCACCTTGGTGCTCGGCTATGGCGCAGCAGCCCTGGTGGGCGCGGAAACCATCAAATCCGCTCCCGGCGGCGTCAACTCCGCGGCACCGCTGTTGGCGTTCCACCTCGGCGGCCCGCTGCTCCTTGGTTTCATTTCGGCAGTGGCCTTCGCGACGATCCTGGCGGTGGTCGCAGGCTTGACCATTACGGCGGCAGCCTCCTTTGCCCACGACATCTACGCAAACGTCATCGCAAAGGGCAAGGCGGATGCGACCACCGAAGTAAAGGTGGCACGTCGAACGGTGGTGGTAATCGGCGTCCTCGCCATCCTGGGTGGCATCTTCGCCAACGGCCAGAATGTGGCGTTCCTGGTGGCGCTTGCCTTCGCAGTTGCAGCATCGGCAAACCTGCCCACCATCCTCTACTCGCTGTTCTGGAAGAGGTTCACCACTCAGGGCGCGGTGTGGAGCATGTACGGCGGTCTCGCCGCGGCGATCCTGTTGATCACGTTCTCGCCCGTGGTTTCAGGCGCCAAGACGTCCATGATTCCCGGCGCGAACTTCGCCTTCTTCCCGCTGAGCAACCCCGGAATCGTCTCGATCCCGTTGGCGTTCTTCCTGGGCTGGCTCGGTACGGTCCTGGATAAGCGGCGTGAAGATCCGGCCAAGCAAGCTGAAATGGAAGTGCGCTCGCTGACCGGCGTTGGAGCCGAGAAGGCAGTAGACCACTAAACAGCACAAAAAGGCTCCCCTGGAAACCGTTCGTTTCCGGGGGAGCACCTGTGTCCGGCGTCATTTCTTCAGGCTGAGCCACTCCTGAAGCTGCGCCAAAGGCCAGGTGGTAACAATGCGTTCGGTGGGTACGCCCAGGGCTTCGGCGCGCTGGGCACCGTACTGGAGGAAGTCGAGTTGTCCGGGTGCGTGGGCATCGCTGTCGATGCTGAACAGGCAGCCAGCGTCGAGCGCCAGCTTAATGAGATCATCGGGTGGGTCCTGCCGTTCCGGCCGCGAGTTGATTTCGACGGCGACACCCCACTCGGCGCACTCCTTGAACACCTTCGGAGCGTCGAACTCCGATTGCGGACGGGTTCCGCGCGATCCCTGGACGAGCCGCCCGGTGCAGTGTCCCAGGACGTTGGTGTGGGGATCGCTGATTCCGCCGAGCATCCGGGCAGTCATGGTTTTGCTGTCGGCGCGGAGCTTTGAATGGACACTGGCCACCACGACGTCCAGCTTGTCCAGCATGTCGGGGGTTTGGTCCAGGTTCCCGTCCTCCAGGATGTCCACCTCGATGCCTTTGAGCAAACGGAAATCGTCGTGGGAGGAGTTAATACCGTCCAATATGCCCAGCTGTTGCTCAAGCCTTTCGACGCTGAGGCCGTTGGCGATGGTGAGGTTGGGGGAGTGGTCCGTTAAGGCAAGGTACTCGCGGCCGAGGGTGCGCGCCGCGGACACCATGGCTTCAATGGGCGATCCGCCGTCGGACCAATTGCTGTGGCTGTGGAGGTCTCCCCGCAGGGCGGCTCTTAATGTGTCGCCGCCCGAGGCCAACGCAACAGCGCCCTTCTCCCGGAGGTCGTCGAGGTAGTCGGGGACCCGGTCCTCCATGGCCTGGGTGATGACTTCAGCGCTGCGGCTGCCGACGCCTTTCAGGCTGGTGATCCTCCCGCTTGCAACCAACCGTGCCAGCTCGTCGGCTGGAAGCTTCCGTACGGCGTCGGCCGCTTTGCGGAAGGCTTGGACCTTGAAAGTGGGGGCAAGGCTGCGCTCCAGCCAGAAGGAAATTTCGTCTAGCGCCTCAATGGGATCCATGGCTCCATGATCCACGAACCAGGCGCACCATCAACAGTGGGCACTATGTCGGTGGTGCGCCCGTCCGATGACCACCGCCTAGTGGTGGTGGCCCGGATCCAGGGCGGGATTGGAGCCCTGGCCGCTTTCTCCGCCGGGCGCCTGGCCGTGTTCCCCGTGCGGTACGGCATGCTGGCCGGCCATCGACGCCGCCAGGCCGGGCGTAGCGACGGAAGCAACAACGACGGCGGCTCCGAACGCGGCTGCCAGAAGCCGCCCGGTCCTTGGCTGGCCGTGGGCGCCGCCGTCGTTGGTCTTTTGCTGCCGCCTGAGCCAGCCCGCCCCGGCGAGTGCCATGAGGGTCAGGCCGAGGGCGGCAAAGTGGCTCACATCAAGTGAGCGCTGGGTGGCGACTTCGGCTGCGGTGACCGCGACGTGCACGCTAGCCGTCGCAGCCAGGACGGGAAGCGCGTAGCGCGCCATGACGAGCGAGTTGCGGTGCAGCCCCCACAGCGACCAAGCCAAAAAGGCCAGGCCTGCCCCAAGGGCTGCAACGCCGGCAACCACCATGCCGAAGGCAGCGGATCCAGCACCGGCGAGGTAGCCGGCAGCCAGGGACAGTTCAACCATCCCAGCCGCCATCGCAGCGAAGTAGACGTACAGAACAACTGCTGCCCTCAGGGTGGGGTGTTTCACTCGATCCATGGCGGTTACCGTCCTCGTGCTCGTTGGTGCTGGCGTTACGGGCTGGTGTTACAGGCCGTTGCTCAGGCGCGGGCGGAGGCTACGGCTGCCTTGTCCTGCGACAACGCGACACCCAGCAGGACGACGGCGCTGGCGAGGTGCAGGACGTTGTCGGCGCCGTTCAGGGCGATGATGTTCAACGAACTTCCGACGAGGAAGAGGCCGAGGATACCGACCAGCAGGTACACGCCGCCGACAGCGGTGTTGATGGACTTGGACAGCGTGACGCTGTTCAGGCCGGCGTACAGGAGGGCTGCGCCAATGGCCAAGTGGATGATGTTGTGAAGCGGGTTTACCGCGAAGATGATCAAGTTGGCGCCCTCGGTGGCGAAGAAGCCGACTCCCGAGGTGACGAAGAAGCCGAGCAAGCCTACCAAGAGGTAGACAGCTCCGAAGATGGTGGCGATCAAGCGATTGGGCGAAGTACGCATTGGTCCGAGCCTTCCAGTGATGGCCGGGATATCCGGCCGACCTGCTGAGTCCCGGGTGGGACTCTCATGCAGTGATTCGGACCATGCGTTTGTGTGGATGGGTGTGTTTGGGATTTTCTTTTTCCCGGTTAGGGCCGCAGGCGGATGCTGCTCATCTTGAGCTCGTTCGTGCCTTCAAAGACATACTGAAGATCGATCGTTTTCCCGTCGCACTGCAACGTGCCGGCGAGGTTTGCTTTGTTGTTGCCGTTCTCCGAGTTGACGTTCACGGAGTTGTAGTTCGGCTTGCAGGAACCGTCCAACTGCAGACTGGCGATGCCGTCAACGAAAGACTGCTTGTCCAATTCGTCCTTGAGCGGCTGGCTGAGGTAGTTGTCGTAGGCCTGTTCCGACTGTCCTGAGACTACGAGGTTGGTGAATTCATCCGCCAGTGAGCGTGCCTTCGATGTAGCGTTGCCCACCACATTGACCAGTATCACGACGCCAACGACAGCCAGCACGATGACCCCCGCCACGATGCCGAGCACGATCCACAAGACTTTTCGGTTCTTTCGGGGAGGCTGTTGGCCGTACTGGCCTGGTTGGTATTGGCCGGGTTGGTAGTTTCCCGGCGCGTATTGGCCTGTTTGGCTTTGACCTTGCGGATAGGGGTTTTGCTGGTAAGCGCCCGGTGCCGCGTACTGAGGGTCTCCACCCTGTGGAGAGGCGGACGACGGCGGCTGTTGCCACTGCGGCGGGGCACCGTTTTGCGGTGGATACCCGGGTTGTGGGGCACCGTTTTGCGGTGGGTACCCAGGGCCGGGCGGAACCGGTGGCGGGTAGTGGCCGGGTTGGTTTTGATCTGGCTGGTTCTGACCGCGCTGGTTGTGGCCGGGATCTTGCGGATTGCTCACGGTAGTGCCCCTTTCGGCAGCCTTCGGCAGCGCCACCACCTGGCCGGGATCCTCTGGGCGGCCCCCGGTGCGTCCACTTGAATCAAAGCGCATCCGTGCTTCCTTGAGCAAGAGGCCCGTGGAACCGACAGGCCCGCGGAACCCACCGGGAGGACCACTGATTCACGCCTCGGAACGGCGCCCCAAAAGCGGTTGCACGCGGTAGGGAATCATTTCCCGCATGGCCAGCGCGGTGTCTGTCCTGTCAACTCCGTCGCACCCGAGGATCTTTCCGTTGATGCGGTAAAGATCTTCGGCATCCAGTGCCACAACGCGCAGCAACAGGTCTGCGGAACCAGTAAGGCCGAAGCCTTCAAGAATTTCCGGGATGTCGGCGAGATCCTGGGCCAGTGAAGCGAGCTTTTGCTGCTGTACGTGGACCGTGATGAAGGCGGTCAGCGGGTAGCCCAACGCTACAGGGTTGATTCTTCGCTCGAATGACAGGAACGCATGCTTCTTCTCGAGCTGCGCCATGCGGGCCTGCACGGTGTTCCGGGACAACCCCAGCTTTTGGGCCAGAGCGACCACGGTGCCCCGTGGGTCCTTCGCCATTGCTGAGAGGAGCCGGGTATCAGTGCCATCCAAGGGTTGCATAATGCGCAAGATTAGCACGCTGCTGGTGCCTGAAATAGTGCACAATGCTCAATTTTACTGCAGGTAGTTGTACCCGATGCCTTGCGTGAGTAGGGTCACATTTAACCCCGGCGAAGGTGCCGGAGGGCCGGCGTGCGGCAGGACCACAAGTCTTGCGAGCGCCGACGAAAACGAGCCGGAAGGTTGCGATCACCTGTGTTGACGGATCAGGCGGGCAAGGGAGTGCATGATGATGCTCCGGGCCCTGGACTAAGTGCACAAATTTCCCTGCGGACTGGTGGCGATCTGCTCCAGTTGGTGTCTCCGGACGGAGAGCGCATCAGCCATCCTGAGTTCGATGTCTGGGTCAAAGACGTTGGCGATGAACAACTGTGCTCACTGTATGAGGACATGACCGTCATCCGCCGTATCGATGCAGAGGCTACGGCACTCCAGCGCCAAGGGGAACTGGCGTTGTGGCCACCACTCCTCGGTCAGGAAGCGGCCCAGATCGGCTCCAGCCGATCGTTGCGCGACGACGACTTTGTCTTCCCGAGCTACCGGGAAAGTGGCGTTGCCTACGTCCGCGGCGCCCATCTTTCGGAGATTGCTCGTGTATGGCGCGGAAATGCTTCATATGGCTGGGACCCGCAGCGCATCAACCTGGCGACACCACAGATCATCATCGGTTCCCAAAGCCTGCACGCTACCGGCTACGCCATGGGTGTGCAGTTGGACGGCGCCAACACGGCGGTCCTTGCCTACTTTGGCGACGGAGCCACCAGTGAGGGTGATGTGAACGAGGCCATGGTGTTCGCCGCCAGCTACCAGGCGCCGGTGGTGTTTTTCTGCCAGAACAACCATTGGGCCATCTCCGAACCTGTCCGCGTCCAGTCGCACGTGCAGTTGGCCGACCGGCCTACCGGATTCGGTATACCCAGCATGCGGGTGGACGGCAATGATGTCCTGGCCGTCATGGCGGCCACCCGGGTAGCCCTGGACCGCGCCCGAAAGGGTGGGGGACCAACGTTCATCGAGGCAGTCACCTACCGCATGGGTCCGCACACCACGGCGGACGACCCCACACGTTACCGTGACCCCATCGAGCTGGAGGACTGGGCGGCCAAGGATCCCATTCTTAGGCTCCGGAAGCTCCTCAAGGCGAAGGGCCTGCTCACGGACGACGTGGAGACACGCGTCAAAGCCAAGGCCGACGCCGTTGCCGCGGAGCTTCGTTCCAGTTGCATCGGCATGCCTGACCCGCAGCCCTTGGACGTCTTCAACCACGTCTACAGCACGCCGAATCCCTGGATCGAACGCCAAAAGGACCACTACTCCCGCTACCTGAACAGTTTCAACCAGCCAGTCGAGGAAGGTGCACGCTGATGTCCAAGCTCACGTTTGCCCGGGCCATCAACGCCGGCCTCCGGAAGTCGCTTGAAAATGATCCCAAAGTGGTCCTTATGGGGGAGGACATCGGCTCCCTCGGTGGTGTCTTCCGCGTGACGGACGGCTTGCAGAAAGATTTCGGAAAGCACCGGGTCATCGATTCCCCGCTTGCCGAGTCGGGCATCATTGGTACCGCTGTAGGTTTGGCGTACCGCGGATACCGGCCTGTGTGTGAGATCCAGTTCGACGGGTTTATCTACCCGGCGTTCGACCAGATCGTCAGCCAGGTTGCCAAGATGCACTACCGCACCCAAGGCCGCGTCAAGATGCCCATCACCATCCGGGTTCCCTTTGGCGGCGGGATCGGGTCCCCGGAGCACCACTCCGAATCACCCGAAGCGTACTTCACGCACACATCCGGGCTACGGGTGGTCGCGGTGTCCAATCCGCAGGACGCCTACACGATGATCCAGCAGGCCATCGCTTCCGACGACCCCGTCCTCTACTTCGAGCCCAAGCGGCGCTACCACGACAAGGGCGATGTGGATGAGTCGATCGATCTCTCCAAAGCGCTGCCCTTGGACAAGGCCGCGGTGGTGAACACCGGCAACGACGTCACCTTGGTTGCCTACGGCGCGTTGGTCAAGACTGCCAAGGATGCGGCCATGGCCGCCGCTGACGACGGCATTTCGGTGGAAGTGATCGACCTCAGGTCGCTCGCTCCAGTTGATTACCCCGTGGTGGAGGCCTCAGTTCGCAAGACCGGACGTCTGGTCATCACCCATGAGGCTGGGCAATCCGGCGGCCTCGGAGCTGAGATCGCAGCGAGCATTACCGAACGCTGCTTCAACTATCTCGAGTCTGCGCCCGTCCGTATTACGGGCTTTGACGTGCCTTATCCCTACTCAAAGCTCGAAATGCACCATTTGCCGGATCTGGACAGGATCCTCGACGGCGTGGACCGTGCGCTCGGCCGCCCCAACTCCCTGAGCGGACTGGAAGGATGACCGCCACCATGATCAAGGAATTCAGGCTCCCGGACCTCGGTGAGGGGCTGACCGAATCGGAAATCCTGAGTTGGAAGGTGGCAGTGGGGGACACAGTCACGCTGAACCAGGTCATCGCCGAGGTCGAAACCGCCAAAGCCGTTGTGGAATTGCCTTCGCCGTTCGCTGGCACTGTGGCGGCGCTTCATGAGCAGCCCGGGACCGTGGTGGAGGTTGGGAAACCGATTGTCTCCTTCGAGGTTGACGACGTCGGGACCTCCAACGGGAACGGCGCGCCTTTTGCTGGGGCGGGCTCCGATGGAGGCGAAACCGCCGAGGCCGGCGAAGCGGCGGCGAGTCCGGCGAAACGCGAGCCGAACCTGGTTGGCTACGGCGCCGTCGTCGAACATTCCGGTCGGCCGACTCGGCGGGCTCGCGGCCAGCAACAGCCTCAAACGCCCGCTGTTGCGGAACAGGTGCTTCCACCCCTGGCTGAGCCGGCTGCTGAGCGGCCGCGCTCAACGCCTCCGGTGCGCAAGCTGGCCCGGGACCTCGGGATCGACTTGGAATTGGTTTCCGGAACCGGCCCCGGCGGACTCATCACTCGCGAAGACGTTCAGGCCTTCACGGGAACGGCCGAAGCACCCCCGGCACCGGCTTCCCAGGAGGGGCGTGAAACGCGTACGCCTATTAAGGGTGTCCGCAAGTTCACCGCTGCGGCCATGGTGGCTAGTGCCTTCACTGCCCCGCACGTGACGGAGTTCCTTACAGTCGACGTGACCGCAACCATGGAGTTGCTGGCGAGATTGAAGGGCAACAAGGCGTTCGAGGGTTACAAACTGACGCCGCTGACCATAGCCGCCAAAGCTGTCATGGTGGCGCTGCGGAACAGTCCCACGCTGAACTCCCGTTGGGATGAGGCAAGCCAGGAAATAGTTCAGTTCAACTATGTGAACCTGGGCATTGCAGCGGCGACCCCGCGCGGCCTGACGGTGCCGAACATCAAGGACGCCGACCAGCTGACGCTTCGTGAGCTTTCCACCGCCCTGACGGAACTCACGGATACCGCTCGGGCCGGGAAGACCTCTCCGGCAGATCTTTCCGGGGGAACCATATCCGTCACCAACATCGGAGTCTTCGGGATCGATGCCGGCACTCCCATCCTGAATCCTGGCGAGGCGGCGATTGTGGCTCTCGGCGCGGTCAGGAAGGCACCGTGGGTGGTCAATGACGAACTGGCGGTGCGGCAAGTGATGTCCCTTAGCCTCTCGTTCGACCACCGCTTGGTGGACGGTGAGCAGGGATCGCGATTCCTCGCTGACCTTGGCGCCATCCTGGCAGACCCGGCCATGGTCATGACCATGATCTAGCCCCACCGGCCGCACCGGCCCGCCCCTTTACGAGTGCTTGCAGGAAACTGCAGTCAAGGGGTGGGCCGATGTGCGTCAATGACAGTGCGAGTCAGTCTTCGGTTGGCGTGGTCCTGTTCGAGTGGACGTTTCGCCAGCTGTGCTCCGGCTCGTATCCGAGCACCCTGCGCGCCTTGTCGATGGAGAGCATGGTTTCGTGCTCGCCCAGTTCCTTGACGACCTCGACGCCGGGGAATACTTCCGCTGCCAGTTCTGCGCTGCTGCGGCTCATCACGGTATCGGCGGCCGCGATAATAAACGTTTCGAACCCAGGTTCCACGTGCTCGAGACCGCGCACGACGGCAAGTGCGCCGTCTCGGGCGTCGATGTAACCCCACAAGTTCCATTTTCGCAGGGTGGCGTCCGCGTCGAATGAGGGAAAGGCGTCGTAGTCTTCCGGATCCATAACGTTGGAAAAGCGGAGAGCTGTGATGCTCAGCTCCGGGTCCCAGCGCGTGAGCTGGATGGCCATCTGCTCCTCGAGGTGTTTGACCAACGAGTATGTGCTCTCGGGTCGTGCCGCGTACTCTTCGTCTACGGGGATGTAGGGAGGGTCGATGTCGAAAGGCAGGCCCAGGACGGTCTCACTGGATGCGTAGACGATTTTCTTGATTCCGGCCCGACGTGCAGCCTGGAACACGTTGTATGTAGAGACCATGTTGTTTTCGAAGATCGCGGCGTCGGGAGCCAGCCCTGGTGCGGGGATGGCTGCAAGGTGCACGACGGCGTCCAAACCATCGTGTCGGTCGTCCAAGCCAAAGATGACGTCCACAACCTGTCCGTAGTTCCGGAGGTCGACGTTGACGTAGCCCCGGTCCCGTGTGCCGACCCGGTCCAGATTAAGCACCTGATGGCCGTCCTGGGTCAGTCGCCGGACCACGCTCCTGCCCAGTTTTCCGCTTCCGCCGGTGACGGCAATTTTCATTGTGTGCTCCTTGTGATCGATTCAGGCCGTGGAGGGACGCCTTGTTTCCAGCCTAGGTGTGACCTCGACCGCAGCCCACTCTTGTGACTGGCCCTGGGAATCCTAGGTACGCCGATACCAGCCACGCCGGATGTCGAGGCATCGGTTGTCCTTTCTCGTTTGCCGGTGCCCGTTTCTGCTGCTGCTTTTGTTTATGTTCGCAGTGGTGTGTGGTGGTGGTTGCGGCGGGGTGTTTGGTGGGGGTCGATGTGGGGTGGGGGGATGAACCAGGGTGTGCCGGTTTTCATGTCGATGCGCCATTGTTCTTTGTGGATGAGGTGGTGGTGGTGGGAGCAGAGCAGGGTGCCGTTC